>JBDHXU010000128.1:0-8552 GCA_039810905.1 Cyclobacteriaceae bacterium
TTGCCATCCGGCCATGTTATCATAACGGTATCCACCTGATCTATGGATCCAAGTCCAAAATTAGGCCGGGTATCCACTGAAGATTCAAATCCGCGGATGGGCATTTGTTCAAGATAGAATTCTGAACCTCCTGCCTTGATGAGTATTTTGGTTCCGAATGCAAATGTATTCTTGTCCTTGCCAATGAGATTGAACTTCAGATAGTGATTGGACAGTATCGAATCAGCATTGTTGCGGTACACGAAAGACTCCATGTTGACATTGTTAACTACCAGGTCCAGGTCGCCATCATTATCCAGATCTCCGTATGCAGATCCGTTGGAGAACCCAGGTTCTGACAGGCCCCACTCCGCGGCCTGGTTGACAAATTGAAAAGATCCTCCATTTGCAAATGCATAGTTTGGAACCTTGTTAGAGGGCATTGCATCTATCAGCGTCTTGTAATCAACTTTTTTGCCTGAAGTGACTGCACGAACAACCTCTTCGCTCGAAGCAAACGAAAGGTAGTCCTGGTCGGTCAAGTCATGAAAGATTCCATTTGCCACAAAGATGTCTTTGCGGCCGTCATTGTTCATGTCGAAGATCAATGCTCCCCAACTCCAGTCTGTAGCTTCTACGTCGCACAACCTTCCTATTTCGCTAAAGGTATTGTCGCCATTGTTCAACTGTAGCATATTCCGGGTAAACTGATGGTAATACCCGTTCCTCACCCCATATTGATACCGATCCCAATTCTCAAACGTAGTCACCGTTTTCACACGGTCATTTCCTTCAGGCAGCATTTCGGTAACAAAAATGTCAGGGTAGGTATCGTTGTTGATGTCTGCGAGATCAGCGCCCATGCTGGCGCCGCTGATGCTCTTCATTTCCTCAGGCAGACACTCCCTGAATGTTCCGTTCTTGCTATTGATATACAGGTAGTCGCGTTCAAAGAAATCATTTGATACATAGATATCCTGCCAGCCATCCTTGTTGATATCACCCACGGTAACGCCAAGTCCGAAGGCAATGACACTGCCATAGATGCCTGCCTCCACGCTCACATCGGTGAAATGTCCGCCGTCGTTTCTTAACAACTTGTGCCCGCCCATGGGGTCACGTTTCTCTCTCTCATTCTTCATGAGATTAAAACTCCCGATGGCCTGGAAAGAATTATTGAGAATGTAAAGGTCCAGGTCCCCGTCTTTGTCGTAATCAAAGAATGCCGCATGGGTGCTGTAGCCACGGTCATCCACTCCATACTCTGCAGCGCGTTCTGTAAATGTCAGGTCGCCGTTATTTATGAACAGCTCATTTTGCTTATTGTCTCCCTTGATATCGCCCGAGTTGCAGACGTAAATATCAAGGTAGCCATCACCGTTTACATCGGCCATGCTGACCCCTGTGGACCAGGCACCCTTACCCTCCGCTCCTGACGTAGCAGAAATATCTTCAAATCGGAAGCCTCCCTTGTTCAGGTACAGCTTATTGGGTCTCATGTTCAGGGAGAAATAGACATCCAGTAACCCGTCGTTGTTGATGTCACCCAGGGCCACCCCTCCTCCGTTGTAGAAATTGCGATACTTGTAGATGTTGAAATCATCACTATAGTCCAGCTGATTTGCGGCGGTAATACCTGTTTCGTCTGAGGAAAGCCTGGTGAACAGGCGCAGGTCGGAGCTTTTCTCCTGGCCATTCGTGCAGGACATCATTGAAAATCCGGCCAGCAGGATAATGACCAGCTTATTCATCGATGTTCTCCTCCTCCTTGCGTCCTTCTGCAATCAGGTCGGTATAGATCACCTTCACCTGCGACTCGCCCACTTTGGAAACCATGATTCTTCGGTTACCGTCAACTTTAACATAGACTCTTCCTATGTCAGGGAAATCGATATGGATAAAATCACCTCCGTACCAACGCTTAAGCAAGGCCAACACATCTACAAGAAGGGTGTCGTTGGACTGCTCTTTGTTCCACGGCGACCACTTCTTATAATTGATCAAGACAGGCATTTCGAGAATTGAATCCCTGTAGAATTTGGGATAGAAATTAGCGTCCGCCGTATCCCGGAGTTCAGTGAGATCCCATAATACACTGGTATTTCCTGAACCCTGGCGGATTACCTTCTGTTTATTGAGTTCCCAGCAATGGGCGTAGAAGTCCCTGGAACTCATCCCAAGTCGTAAACCCAGAAATAACGAATCCTGTCGGATACCTTTTCCCAATTCCTTTTTAACCATTTTTTCATATTCCGTCTTGCATCCTGAAAACAGGAACGCAGCCAGAATCGTCACGATTATCGATACAAAAGCTCTGTTCATTTTCTGTTCATGCGTAATAGCTCCACGCTGTTGTTGTTTCTTGAAATCAATATGTTTCGCTGATTTTTTACTTTCAATTCCGCACAATCCCTCACCTGCCCATCTATATGCAGGCCCGACACGGCTGACGGGATGAATTTGAAATTCAATGCTCCGTCTCCTGCAAAGAGGGCGCCATAACTCCCCAGGTAGCTCCCTGCTTCGGGCTTGGAATAGTCAAAATTTCCGGCCACTAAAATATCCATTGCGCCATCCTTGTCAAAATCTTCAATGAGGATGCCATACACCGGTGAGAACTGAGCCTCCACCGGCAACGGCCTCACCTCAAACTTCCCTCCTCCCTGGTTGATGATTACCGACGTCCTTAACTCATTTCCAGTCCACGTGATCATCCCCTTCATCTGTTCCTTTGTAAATATGTCATCGATCGTCTGGTCCCGGTAGTTCGCGTACTTCAGGTATTTCTTCTTCAGCATCGGCATCTGCTGTACCAGATCATGTCTCAGCGCCATTGGATAGCTCTTCTCTCCATTGTAGTTGCAGATAATCTGCTCTATCGTTCCGTTCTGGTCAAAATCATTCACATACATCGTCACCGGCTTCTCTGCACTCGCCTTGAACCTGGAATTCAACCCATGGTTCCCAGCCACAAAATCCATATCACCATCCCCATCCAGGTCCCCCGCCCTGAGCACATTCCACCACCCCAGGCTCTTCTCCAATCCCTTTGTGTCCACCCGTTCCGACAACTTACCCTTTTCATTATAGAATATCCGTATCCCCATCCAGTCCCCCACGATTATCAGGTCCTCATCCTTGTCTCCGTCCACGTCTGCCCACTGCGCATCCGTGATCATCCCCACCCTGGACAGTCCCGGCGCCAGTTCCCTGGATACCTCCGAGAATTTCCCCTTCCCATCATTGCTTAACAGGTAACCATTCACCGGTACCCCATATTGATGGGCCTGCATCCGAACTCCAACAAACAGATCCTGGTCTCCGTCTCCGTCAAAGTCCGATGCCCTTACCGTCGAGGTACTCTCAAAATTCGTAGTTGGCAATATCTGCGGAGATTTCACAAAGTTCCCTTTTCCATCGTTAATGTACAGCCGGTCGATCAATGCCGTTGATCCTTGTGAAAACTCATTGCCCCCGCTGCACACATACAGATCCTGGTCCCCATCTCCATCCGCATCAAAAAAAACACTGCCCGCATCCTCCGATACCTTGTCCACCATCAGCACCTTCTCGTTTGTGCTCCGGAATGTCCCGTTTGCATTCTGAACGTATAATGCCCCAGCCTGGTCTCTGGCTCCTCCGATGTAAAAGTCATCCAGGTGATCCCCGTTCACATCTCCTACACTCATCCTCGGACCCTCTGTACTCATCATATGATACAACAACCGGTCACGGTCAAAATCCACAAAGTCATTCTCCTTGTGCTGATAGGTAATGCCATTCACTCCCTCCATGGATGAGAGCAATTTTACTGAAACTGCCCTTCCGACAGGCTCGGCTATTCCGCTGGTTGCATCTTTCTGACTCAATAATACTTCCTGGTCCGCGTTCAGGTGCGTCAGCACCGTTGCCTTGGCATCCGGCCACTTCACTATCACGGTATCCACCATGCTGAGGGTATCCAAACCAAAATGAAGGCGATGATCGACATTGGACTGAAATCCCTTCATAGGTTCCGCTTCAAGGTAAAAAGTCTGACCACGATGACGGATAGTGATCTGAGTTCCGTATGCAAACTTATTGCTACCCTCACCTCTAAGGCTGAACTTCAAATAATGTCTTTTGGGATAAAGAGAGTCCGCATTGTTTCGGAAGACAAATGATTCCATGTTGACATTGTTAACCACCAAATCAAGGTCGCCGTCATTATCCAGGTCGCCGTAAGCCGAACCGCTTGAAAAACCAGGATCAGCAAGGCCCCAGTCGGCAGAATGATTGGTAAAACTCAGATCACGGTTATTATGAAATGCATAGTTGGGCAATGGCTCGGAGGGCATCATATCAACGAGTTTTTTTATTACCTGTTTGTCGCGTTGAAGTATTTCCCGTACCGTATTCGGATCAGCCATGAAGTTCACGTAATCCTGATCGAGAAGATCTTTATAGATGCCATTGGCGACGAATATGTCCTTGAACCCGTCATTGTCGAGATCGGCAATGAGGGCCCCCCAGCTCCAGTCTGTGGCATCCACGCCTGACAACCTGCCAATCTCGCTGAAGGAACCGTCTCGATTATTCAATTGAAGTACATTCCGCGGGAACTGGCGGTAATAGCCGCTGGCAAAGTTCAGTTGATATTTTTGCCAGTTCTCAAATTGCGCTTTAGTCTTTAGTCTTCCCTCTCCTTCCGGCAGCATTTCCGTAACAAAGATTTCCTGGAAGCCATCGTTGTTGATGTCGGCCATGTCTGCTCCCATGGAACCCATACTGATCTCCTGCAGATGGGACTCCAGTTCCTCCTTGAAGCGTCCATTCCGCTGATTGATATACAAATAATCCTTTTCAAAGAAGTCGTTGGAAACATATATATCCTCCCATCCATCCTTGTCAACATCCCCAACGGTTACACCTAATCCGAACCCGATCGAACTGCCATAGATACCGGCCGCTTCGCTTACGTCTCTAAAATGGTTGCCATCGTTGCGGTACAATCGGTTTCCACCGAGGGAATCGCGGATAAGACGTTGATCCTTGCGAAGATCATAGTTCCCGACAGACCTGAACGAATTGTTTAGTAAATAGCAATCCAGGTCGCCATCCTTATCGTAATCAAAGAATACAGCGTGAGTTGACAGTCCCTTGTCATTGATTCCATACGATTCGGCCATTTCAGTGAACGTAAGGTCCCGGTTGTTGATGAACAGCTCATTGTTCCGCCTTTCGCCCTGTGGATTGCCGGATTTGCACACATAGATATCCAACCAACCGTCTCCATTCACATCCACCATGCTTACCCCCGTGGACCAAACGCCTGCAGAGGCCAGTCCAGCCTGATCCGTAATGTCCCTGAAGCGGAAGTTTCCAAGATTCATATAGAGTTTATTGGAAACCTGGTTGCCGCAAAAGAAGATATCCACAAGCCCATCATTATTGATGTCGCCCAAGCCTACGCCTGCACCATTGTAGAAACTGCGGTAGGTATAGACGTTAAATTCTTCTGAGTAGGCAAGGTTGTTGGCAAAGGAAACACCGGTTCGTGCAGCTGGCATCCTGGTAAAGAGTGACGGCCCAGTAGGCTTCTTATTATCCCTTGTCACACAGCCTGTAATGCCGAAAAGGATTAATAGTAGCCATAAACTTAAGATCCCCTTCATGCTGCAAAAGACCGACAAAGTTGAGCCAATACAAAAAAATAAAGCAAGTGAAAATTCACTTGCTTTATTTTCAAAATGATTACCTAATTCTTAGTAGCCAGGGTTCTGCTTCAATGCTGTAGCAGAGCCGGCAGTGGCAGTTAACTGAGCCAGCGGAATAGGCCAAATGTTGACGTGAGCATCATCAACAGCAGGCTTGCCGAACCAAGTCTTGGTGAATTGACCATAACGGATAAGATCCTGTCTCCTCCAAGCTTCTGAGAACAATTCCCTTCCCCTTTCGGCCAGGAATGTGTCGGCAGTGTTGCCAGCTGCTGGATAAGTTACCCCATTACGTGCAGCCATTTGATTGACCATAGCTACCCCAGTAGGGTCATTCCAGTTGTTGGCCAGTCTGAAGTAGCACTCAGCCCTGTCCATGAGGACAGCGCCGTAGCGGAACACCGGGAAGTCGTTATCCATGTTAGGGGTCGCACCAATGGCAAACTCAAATTTACCAAGGCGTGCACCTGACTGACGGAGAGCATTCGGATACAATTCATTCACCTTCACTGTGAAGAAAAGGTTCGCTGAAGAATCACCCTTTGCAGCTCCTTCAAAGCTTCCATCCGTAACAGGAGTTACGCCGTCAGCCTTATACTGCTGGCCCACGATAAAGCTCTTCCTGCGTTTGTCCGTCGGGTCATAGCTCTTGTAGAATTCCTCAAGTGAACAGTATCCATTCCACGGCTGCTGCTGCAGCTTGTAGGTGTCCTGACTTCCGTAGTGCAACGTCATCTGGTCAAGGTTGAAGCCCTGTCCATATAAGTGGTCAAAAGGAACAGCCCAGATGTGCTCCTTTGAGCCAGCATTATTGGCAACAAATACATCTCTGTAGTTAGCCTCCAGACCGAACCCGCCATTGTTGATAATGTCATCGAGCGCAGTTGCAGCCTTAGCGTACTGCTGAGTGCCAGTGTAGACCGCAGCGTTCAAATAGAGTTTACCCAAAATGGCCTGTCCTGCCCAATAGGTCAGACGTCCATAGTTCTTGTTCTTCGTCAGAAGAGGAACATTAGTCGTCAACTCACTTTCAATAAATGCATACATCTGGGCAGAGGTCTTCTGACCCTGGTTCTCACCCAACTTAGTTGACAGCGGAACATTACCAAACAAATCCATCAGGTAATAGTAGTACCAGGCACGCATTACCTTCAATTCAGCAACCTTATCAGCTGCTTCAGCAATGCCAGGGGTAACGATCAGACGGTTACAAGCTGCAATACCACTGAAAGCATTCGTCCATGTGTTATTAAACACATCAAAGCCTTCGGGCTTGGAACTTGAAACTGACTGAAAGTGAGTGTGGATACCCTGAGGCTGTCCACCATCATACCAGTCACCACCGCGCTGAGGGATCATCGCTTCGTCAGTCGAAACCTCCATCAACGTGAAGTATCCATTATGCCCGTAATTATTGAACATAGGGCCATACATTGCCGCCAACAAGGCATCCTGCTCAGAGCTAGTTTTGCCGTAGTTCGCCGGCGTCCACTGATCTTTCAGATTCTCGTCAAGGTTGGTACAGCTAACAGCGACCAATCCTGCTGTGAGGAGAATTGCCGGAACAAATTTTAATCTATTCATTTTCTGTCTCGTTTTCAGTCGTTGTTATTAGAAGGTCAGGTTTACCCCAAAGGTAATGGTTCTTGCCAGGAAATAGTTGTTCCTGCGGTCGATACCAGGTGCCAGGGGATTCTTGGTATCAGGGTTAAACGCTCCATTGTCCGTACCACCTGAGTCAGCCAATCGGGCTTCAGGATCCACACCAGTGTAACCTGTGATTACAAAAAGGTTGTTACCACCTGCATAAACACGGAGTTTGGAGATCATAGAACCTGAATTAAGTTTAAAATTATAACCCAGGGTCAGGTTATCCAGTTTCACAAAATCTCCATTTTCAACATACAGGCTTGACCATGACGCGGTTTTAATAGCAGGGTCATAGTACTTCGTCTTAACACGGTTGTAAGAATTGATCTGACCAGGGACAAGTGGCTCATAAAATGCCCTCCAGGAGTTCACCAATTGATGACCGAAGGTTCCTCTTAGGAAGAAGTTCAGATCCCAATTCTTATAAGTAAACGTGTTCGTCCAGCCCAAATCCAGGGTGGGAAGGCCATGGCCTAGTCTTGCATATGGATCTGATCCCAGGATCGGGTTACCACTGGCATCAACGCCCTGATACTTAGGTCCTACTATGGTACCAACCTGCTCACCAGCAATGTTACGGATTACATAAGTGTTGTTCTGGCCAGGAGCACCAAGGCCAGAACCGAGTTCGGGAAGACCGTCCTTCTGCTCAACTCCAGGATAGAGGCTCTTCAGGATTGAAGTATAATGGGATGCAACAAGTGAAGTAGTCCATGTAAAGTCACTCTTCTGAATTGCATTATAGCTGAGTGCCAATTCCACGCCGGTTGTCTGGATTTTTCCAAGGTTTTGCCATTGGGTAGACGCCACATTGGTAGCCGCATCGATCGGGCGGTTAAGAATGAAGTCCTTTGCCGTCCGCTGATATACATCCAATGAACCAGTCAGCCTGTTCTCCATGAATCCAAAGTCCACGCCTCCGTTGATTTCAGTTTTGGTTTCCCACTTCAAATCAGGATTTGGTGCAAGAGCTGTGGTAACCACAGGGATGCGGTTGCCATTGCTATATCCAAAACTGCTGCTTTGGGTAAACTGTGTCTGAGAAATGCCATAAGTTGGGGGAAGGTTACCAGTTAAACCATAGCCTACCCGAACTTTCAGGTTGCTAACGGCAGGCATGTCAAACAATTTGTTCAACACCACAGCACCGCTCGCGGAACCGAAATCTCCCCACTTGTTTCCAAGTCCGAATCCAGAGTATCCTTCATGTCGATAGGAAGCGGAGAG
>JBDHXU010000129.1:0-8472 GCA_039810905.1 Cyclobacteriaceae bacterium
GGAAAGACCAACATACTTGTGGGAACGCAAATGGTGACGAAAGGATTGGACTTTGGCAACGTGAGCCTTGTGGGAATCTTTGATGCCGACCGGATGATGCACTATCCTGACTTTCGCTCGTATGAGCGGGCCTTTCAACTTATGCTTCAGGTAAGCGGAAGAGCAGGACGCAGGGAAAAGAAAGGAAAGGTCGTGATCCAGACTTCTCAACCGCAGCACCCTCTCTTCGGTTATGTAAGTACACAACGGGTAACCGAGTTTCTGTCTGATCAGCTGGATGACAGGAGGATTCACTCCTATCCACCCTTCACCAGGCTTATCGAAATTAACCTGCGACATATGGACCGGACACTCTGCTACCAGGCTGCTCAACAGCTTGCATCAGCGATTCAAAAACAGGTGAAAGGGGCTGTACTGCTCGGGCCAACGGAGCCCATGATCGGTAAAATCAGAAATGAGTACGTGCAATCTATCCTTCTTAAAATTCCAAGGGATCAGGGCAGGTTGGCGGACATCAAGGGCATTCTGCTTGCATCTGCCGAACGACTGGCGCAGACAAAGGAGTTTCGGAATGTGAGGGTGGTTTTTGATGTGGATCCCGTCTGATCCATATTATTAATGAGCTCTACTCTTTCCCTTTCGCCGTAACCTTCTGAAAAGGCTGATAGTCCAGCGGAAGCATTTCAGCCACCCTTGCCTCACTCATGGCCCCAGAGGTGACAAAGCCGGCGGAATTCCATACAACTCCATTCCTGCTTAAGTGCAGTGGTTCTTTCACTTCGATCCATGAAACCGGGTAAGGAATGTCTTTATAGTATGGTCGCATGGCAGTACCATTAATATAGTGAACCTCCAATCTGCCTTTGAAGTTGAATACATATTCGTCGGGTGTTTCTCCCCGTTTCAGCACATTCACAAGTGTAAGCGGGATCACATTCTTACCCAGATTATTCCCAAAAATATTGGACCGTGCCGAGCTATTGGGCACACTGGGATTGTCATTGTACATCAGGAAACCCTGTTCCTTCAGGTTACCGGTGACCAGTGAAGCAAACAAGTGACGAAGCGATCCTTCATAGGCTTCGTAGCGGTTCTCTGTCCATTGCTTTGCGACCTTTTCATCATCAGTGGTCATTTCCACATACCTGTATTTACCGAGAATGCTGTAGGCTTTGGAACTGGCAACAAATCCCTGCAGTATACAGGTTATCTTATAACCCAACGCCAGGTTCTCAATTTCCAGTGGTCCGCTCGCGGTGGCATGCATCGACTTCTCAAAGTGGTCCTGCTTTTCGGTGAAATCCAGAACCCACGGGTTTGTGATTCTGCACTTCCTCGCCACGCGGCCGGAGCCTATGAAGTAGGTCGTGAACTCGTCCAGCTGTTTCTCCCATCTCTTGTCACGTTTACCTTGCACTTCCACTGAAGCCAACTGCATCTCTTCGGGTACCATCCTCACGTTCAGCTTCACAATCTCCTGATCATGTACTGTGACGTGGGTTTGATACGGCTGATAGCCCACAAAAGAAAATACCACCTCATGAACTCCGGCCGGAACATTCTTCAGGTAAAAGTTGCCCTTTTCATCGGACGGAGCTCCCACGGTTGTGTTATTGATGAAGACGTTAGCGAAAGGCAGTGGTTCCAGGGTTTCGGCATCCATGACAACACCTGTAATCTGACCCACTTGTGCACCGGCAACAACTGAAGATACCAGACACCACACCAACAGTGCGGCCCGCAATTGCAGGCCCATTTTCATGATAGGCTTATCACGCCGAAACATACATTCGGGATCAGCAAATTAACTCCTGAAATTGAAATTTTCGCAGGGAATAGTCGGACAGGCCCGTGATCCTTGTCAGGCGCAAATCAGTTAAGTATTTCCCATGCTTCATTCAATGCAGGGATAGCCGCATGGGCTGTGAGATCAAACTGACATGGAACCACTGAAACATAATTGTTGGCGATAGCCCATTCATCGTTGTCTTCACCCTTGTCGAAGTTGACGAAATTGCCAGTCATCCAGAAGTATCTCCGGCCGTTTGGATCACGGCGCTCATCGAATTCCTCCACCCACTTCGCATTGGCCTGACGGCATACCCTGATCCCTTTCACCGGCTCATTTCTTTTTGGCGGAATGTTTACATTGAGCGCCACACCCCTCGGAAGTTCTTTGCGTATAACCTGGCTTGTGATGCGTCGGACAACCTCCTCAGTATGCGAAAAGTCAGCATCACTGCTGTAATCGCACAGGGAAAAGCCGATCGCAGGTGTCCCCTCTATGGCCGCCTCTATGGCGGCTGACATCGTTCCGGAATACAATACACTGATCGAAGTATTGCTGCCGTGATTAATCCCACTGACAACCACATCAGGTTGTGGTTTCCCCTTCAGCACATAATGCCTTGCCATCTTCACACAGTCGGCAGGGGTTCCTGAACACTCAAATGCCTGGATACCCTCAAATATGGTTGACTCCTTCAGACGGAGAGTATCACCAACCGTTATGGCATGACCCATCCCGGATTGAGGGCGATTGGGAGCCACCACCAGCACTTCACCAAGTTCGCGAACAATATTGACAAGGTGCCTTATACCCGGCGCGGTGATGCCATCATCATTGGAAACCAGGATCAGGGGTCTGCTCATTTATAAAAAGAATTATAGTAATCGACAATTTGTGCGAACTCATTTCTGTCATCCACTCCCAGTTTGTTCTTTTTGGCAAACTTCTCGACTTCTTCTCCCTTGTTGCCCATCATCGAGATCAGATCAATCCGTTTGCCCAGGAATGGTTCTATGGAACCGCGATCGGTCAGTAAAAAAAACTTATAGACGAGCACGAGGCGGGTATTGCTCCCGTAGTAATAAAAAGAACTTGGGTAGGTACGGTATTCAACGGATTCGCGGCACAGCAGCGTCATCTTGCCTTCGGACAACAGTTCGAAGAACACAGGCGCCTTGTAAGCGCCCGAAGTAGCATAGGGAAGTGAGTAGAACTGACGGTATCTCCTGGACAGCTTATCAAAGATCTCGAAGAAGACCACCTTTCTGGCCGAGTAAGATTCCAGTTTGTTGTTCTGGTCCAATTGGATGAGATCAGATTGGAGGTCGTATTTGATGTTGCCTCGCAAGGTATCACCCTCCTCCAGCACCGCCTTTCCTTCATGCCAATATTCTGAAGGAAAGCGCTGACCAGAAGTTGTGAAGGCAGCCAACAACAGAACAACCAACCAGGAGAACTTCATAAGTGCTTCAGGATGTTGTGACCCATTTTGTCGCGCTTGGTCCGGAGATATTTTTCATTGTGCTTGTTGGGTGCAATTTCGATTGCCACATTCTCCACAATCTCCAGGCCATAGCCCATCAGGCCTACCCTTTTCTTCGGGTTGTTGGTAATCAGACGGAGTTTGGTAACGCCGAGATCATTCAGAATCTGGGCGCCAATTCCATAGTCCCTGCTGTCCATATCAAATCCCAGCTTCAAATTGGCTTCCACGGTATCCAATCCTTCCTCCTGCAACTTGTATGCCTTTAATTTATTCAGCAGGCCAATGCCTCTGCCTTCCTGTTTCATATAGAGTACAACACCCTTTCCCTCTTTTTCAACCATTTCCAGTGCTGCATGCAACTGGTTTCCGCAGTCACACCGGCAGGAACCAAAAATATCTCCAGTAACGCATGAAGAATGCACCCTGACCAGTACGGGCTCCCTGGGCTCCCAGGTTCCCTTGATCAAAGCGAGGTGCAGTTCACCGGTGTCAATTTGTTCGTAGGCAGCAAGCTTGAAATCCCCATAGGCAGTGGGCATATTCACATCAACCCTTCGCCTCACCTGACTTTCGGCCTTCATGCGGAAGGCGATCAGGTCTTTAATACTGACGAGTTTAAGGTGAAAACGGTCAGCCACCTTTCGAAGGTCGGGCAGGCGGGCCATGGTTCCGTCTTCGTTCATGATTTCCACCAGCACACCGGCAGGACGAAATCCGGCGAGCCGGGCAAAGTCAATGGCGGCCTCCGTATGTCCGGCTCGCCTGAGAACACCTTCCCTCTTCGCCCTCAGTGGAAAAATATGCCCGGGCTTCCCCAGTTCTTCAGGGCGCGTCTCCGGGTCAGCAAGTGCCTTAATGGTCTTGAAGCGGTCGTGCGCCGAAATCCCAGTGGTGCATCCGTGACCCAGGAGATCAACACTTACCGTAAAAGGCGTTTCATGTGTAGCCGTATTGTGCCCCACCATCAATTCAAGGCCCAACTCATTACAACGGTCTTCTATCAGCGGCACGCAGATAAGTCCGCGGCCTTCTTTTGCCATGAAATTGACAATCTCAGGGGTGATGGACTCGGCCGCGCAGATAAAGTCACCTTCATTCTCACGGTCTTCATCGTCCACCACAATGATCAATTTGCCATTCTTGATTTCATCAATCGCTTCCTGTATCGTATCCAGTTTCAGTACTTCTGACATTCTCTTTTATTTCAAATTTTTAAACACAATTTCAGCGCTGGTTGTTCCGGGTCATTTTGCCACCACAATTCCCAGGTAGGAAGCGAGTTCCCGTTCTGCACGTTTAAGACCCTCCTGTTGCTCCAGATGTTTTTCCACCTCCCCCCATTGCCCGGACTTCTCAGCGTCTCTGATCTTCAACAGGTTATCTTCCATCATCCCCTGAACCACCCTGAATTTCAATCGCAGTACGTTGGTAAGCGCAAGGTCATGAAGTATTTCGGGTTCCTCAGGGTAATGAATTTCATATTTCTCCTTCCAGTGAGGGCTGATTGCATAACGTGGGGTAATCAATTCAGTCACTATCTTCCTCACCTCCATGCTACCTTGTTCCATAAGATATCGACTGTCGGTAATCTGTCCCTCCTGGAGCCTGGAACGGAAAAGATGATAGATCTCACCGAATGAGGCATTGGTAAAAGGAACATCCTCCAGTTCGTGCATCAGGAATTCGGCAAGCTTCTGATCTTCCAGTGCATGTTCAGCGTAATTGAGGAGGAGCCTGATCGTTTCCCTCTCCTGGTAGTAGATCATGTCCTTCACGGCAATCACACCGGCGGCCGGACCGCTCAACTGTTCAGCCAGTTGTGCGGATTCATCCACATGCCGGATGGTTTCCGACCCCTCACGTTCGCGTTCTTTCCTCTTACGCTCCTGAACCAGCAATTTATTCAACTCGGTCAGAAGGACGGGCTCACCGATCTTCAGTTGCTGGCTTGTTTCCTGAATATAGACAGACCGCTTGACCGGGTCAGGTATCAGGGCAATGCTCCCAACAATTTCCTTGATCGATTCTGCTTTCTTAATGGGGTCATGACCTGCTTCTGCAGAATAAAGGCCTGCCTTGAAGGATATGAAGTCCTGGGCATGCGTGGCCAGAAATTCATGGAATTTTGTAGTGCCTACTTTCCTTGAGTAACTGTCAGGATCTTCTTCATCGGGAAGGAGAACCACTTTTACATTGAGTCCCCCTTTCAATATCATATCAATACCCCGCAGGGCCGCCCGCACGCCGGCTGCATCACCGTCAAAGAGTACCGTTACATTTTCCGTAAATCTCCTGATCAGTTTGATCTGAGACTCAGTGAGGGCTGTGCCGGACGAAGCGACAACATTTTCAACGTCAGCCTGGTGCATGGATATGACATCTGTGTATCCTTCCACCAGGAAGCAGTTGTCTTTCTGCCTGACGGCATTCCTTCCCTGAAACAGTCCGTACAACGCATCGCTCTTATGATAGATTTCTGTTTCAGGTGAATTGATGTACTTCGGCTGGTTCTTGTCTTTGCCCAGCATCCTCGCGCCAAAAGCGATGACCTTGCCGGACAGATTGTGAACGGGAAAAATGACTCTTCCCCTGAACCGGTCATACATGCGTCCCTCGTCATTCTTCACCACCAGACCCGCCTTAAGCAGCAGATCAGGATTATAGCTCTTACCAATGGCTTCATCCATCAGGTGAGTCCATCCCTCAGGCGCGTAGCCCAATTCAAACTTTTCAATGGTTCGGTCATTGAAGCCTCTTTCGCGGAAATAACTCAAACCGATGCTCTTGCCCTCCTCCGTCTCCCATAGACTGTGCCGGTAGAAGTCCCTGGCAAACCCCATGAGTATATAAAGGCCTTCGCGTTCGCTCTGCTGTTCCTGCGCTTCGGCCGAAACGGCTTCTTCTTTAATTTCTACACCATACTTCTTGGCAAGAAACCGGATGGCCTCCATGTAACTCATACCCTCATGCTCCATGACGAAGGTGATAGCATCGCCACCTTTGCCACTGCTGAAGTCCTTGAAAATTCCCTTTGATGGCACCACGAAAAATGAGGGCGTTTTCTCGTTATTGAACGGGCTTAACGCTTTGTAATTCTGTCCCGATCGCTTCAGCGTCACGAAGTCGCTTATCACGTCGACAATGTCCACTCGGTTTTTAACTTCATCTATGGTCTCTCGGCTGATCATCAAGGACTTAACCTGACTTGGGAGTATTTTGGGAAGTCAAAGATACGGTAATTCGAGAACCAAATTTTCTGATCAAATGGCCTGGTCGTCCCTTTTATTTTCCCATTTGGGAAACCGAACGCTACATTGCGGTGTTTTTTACAAAATAGAATGAAGCTAACACAAGATCAGGTTCTTACCGCGTTGTCGAAGGTTCAGGATCCTGACCTCAAGAAAGATCTGGTCAGCCTCGGGATGATCCGGGATATTGTGATCGAGGGCGAAAGCATTTCGTTTACTGTAGTGCTTACCACACCGGCTTGTCCTCTTAAGGAAGTAATACGGCAGGATTGCGAAAATGCAGTGCGTGCAGTCTCCGGTCCAGAGGCCAGGATTCAGATCCAGGTGACATCATCCGTCACTTCACAAAGAACAAGCGGACCTGTACTGCCTGGAGTGAAGAATATCGTGGCCATAGCATCCGGCAAAGGTGGCGTGGGAAAATCAACCGTAACCACCAACCTGGCCGTGGCCCTTGCACAAACAGGCGCCCGTGTGGGGCTTATCGATGCTGATATTTTTGGCCCCTCAATCCCCGTCATGTTCAACTGTGAACATGAACACCCGGAGGCACGCCAGATTAACGGGAAGAATTTCGTAGTCCCACTCGAACAGTACGGAGTGAAGCTCATGTCGATTGGTTTCCTGGCACCACCCGACAGTGCAGTGGTGTGGAGGGGACCCATGGCCAGTTCTGCACTCAAGCAATTTATTACTGATGCTTTGTGGGGCGATCTTGATTATCTGTTCATCGATCTCCCCCCCGGCACAAGCGACATACACCTGACACTTGTCCAGACCGTTCCTGTAACCGGGGCGGTCATCGTAACCACGCCGCAGAAAGTAGCTCTTGCGGATGCGATCAAGGGGCTGGCGATGTTCAAACAGCCGCAGATTAATGTTCCGGTTCTGGGAATCGTTGAAAACATGGCCTGGTTTACTCCTGAAGAATTGCCAGAGAATAAGTACTACATTTTCGGAAAAGACGGCGGCAAAAGTCTGTCAGAAAAGACCGGTGTTCCATTACTCGGACAGATACCATTGGTGCAGGGTATCCGCGAAAGTGGAGACAGCGGTCTGCCGGCCGTACTAAAAGGAGGTATTACAGCACAGGCATTTAAAGAGCTTGCTGAAAGCCTCGCAAGACAGATTGCCATCAGAAATGCTAACTTTGCTGCAACACATAAAGTGGAAATCACCACATGAGCGTCGCCACCACGATACATGCCGGAGAAGACCTTAGACAGCGGGTGGAATCCTCGCTGGACAAGATCAGACCCTACCTTGAAGCTGACGGTGGTAATGTGCGTGTAAAAGAGGTGACACGTGATATGGTGGTCAGGCTGGAATTTGTCGGCAACTGCGTCAACTGCCCCATGTCATCCATGACCTTCAAAGCCGGTGTGGAAGAGGCTGTCATGAAGTCCGTTCCTGAAATCAAGTCTGTGGAGGTCATCAACGTAACTTCACTCTGACCTTAGTTGAATATTTTACAAGGCTCTTCGGGCTTAATGTGCCTGGTTGTCCGGGGCGGATTAACCTTGGGTCAATATCTGGTTCTCCCCGTCGATCAAACAGGGTGATTTAGCTTCAGTTAACGGTTACACCTTGTATTTCTTTTGGAATTTATCATAGATTCCGCGCTGAATCGTTATAAGTTGTGGTTTATCGGATTCAATTGATCATTCCAAACAGGTGATGCCAGGAGCGTTTCTTCATGCCGGTCCGATCTTCGCTCTTTTCCTGCTCCTGTCTGCCGGCATCGGTCACGCCCAGGAAAGATGTGGAACCACACAGTATGAAAAATTGCGCCACAGAGAAACTGTGGAGCAATTTGAGCAGTGGATGCAGGAAAAGATCAGGCAAAATCAAATCAGGAAATTTCAGACCGATCGCACCCAGTCACCGACATACGTGATTCCTATAGTGGTTCACGTCATTCATAACGGTGAACCCGTTGGAACAGGCAC
>JBDHXU010000130.1:0-8384 GCA_039810905.1 Cyclobacteriaceae bacterium
TCGTCGCATACCCGTCGCATGAGTGTCGCATGAACGTCGCATGAACGTCGCATGAACCAGGCTTGAACGAGGCTTGCGCGTCGCATGCGCATCGCATGGCTGTCGCATGCGCATCGCATAAAACATCTGCCCGGAAGGATCGGCTCAGACCCAAACCATTGAAAATCAGGCCATAGGAGAAAGGGAGCGGACGGGGTGATTTGGTGATTGAAAGGGTTACATCGCCAATCCTTGAACTGAAGTTTCGAGATACTTCAACATTGAGCATTGGACATTCTATATTCAAAATTCATTTAACGTCTTACCCAAGGCATTAACTGGAACCATCACCCGCTCCCTTCCGTTTGATAATCAAACATTTAGTATCTTCGTAGCCCTGATGAGGTTTTTTCGCCCCATAGTGTCCCTTTCAATGGCCTTCCTGGTGCTGGTTTCCAGCACGGGGATGACTATCAGCATGCATATCTGCGGCGGGGAAGTGCAGTCGCTCGCCCTGTTCAGCAAAGCTGAGCCATGCATGAAGATGGAGCAGAAGCCCTGCCACGGCCTAAGCATCCAGCAGTTGATGAAAGGATGCTGCGAGGAGAAGTCTGTAGTGGTGAAAGGTAAAGAAACCAACGCGGAAGTGAAGACTGTTACGGAAGTAGTCACTCAGGCCCAGCCTGTTGCAGCACTTCTTCCCATATTATGCGAACTTCCTTCCAGGAGTACCAATCCCAGTTTTTCATTTCATTCCGACGGCTATTCGCCTCCATTGATTGAGCAAGACATTACAGTGCTTGTTCAATCCTTCTTGATTTAACCACCCGTAATTGACCCGGTGCGTTCCTGCCCGGGAGTTGTGTTCTTTTCGATCATCGGATCGGGGTTCAACTTTTCATTACGGTTATGATTCAATCTGTTATCTCTTACTCGGTAAGAAACAAAATACTGATACTTCTTTGTGCCGCCATTCTTCTCGCATGGGGAGCATGGTCCGTACGCTCCGGCAAGATTGACGCCATCCCCGATTTGTCTGAGAACCAGGTGATCGTCTTTACGGAGTGGATGGGGCGAAGTCCACAGATCATGGAAGACCAGGTCACCTACCCGCTGGTGACGAACCTGCAGGGACTGCCGAAAGTGAAATATGTTCGTGGCTCTTCCATGTTCGGGATGAGTTTCATCTATGCGATTTTTGAAGATGAAGTGGACATCTATTGGGCCCGTGAACGCGTGCTCGAAAGACTCAGTGCCGCAGGCAGCCTTCTTCCCCCGGGAGTCACTCCCGTAATTGGTCCTGATGGAACAGGTGTAGGACATATCCTCTGGTATACACTGGAGGCCCCTGGCCTTGACCTGGGACAACAGCGTTCTGTTCAAGACTGGTATGTGAAGTTCGCCTTGCAAGGCGTTTCAGGTGTAAGCGAGGTGGCCTCCTTCGGCGGCTTTGAAAAGCAGTACCAGGTTACTATCGATCCAAATAAACTCACTTTCTATGATGTGACGGTGGCGGATGTAATCCGTGCTGTGAGGGAGAACAATAATGAAGCTGGCGGCGGGAAGTTCGAGGCAAGCGATATCGGCTATATCATCAAAACAACGGGATACCTCAAGACCATCCAGGACATCGAGTCCATTCCTTTACGCACAGTGAACGATAATTCGATACGTGTGTCCGACGTGGCCACGGTACAGATGACGGGCGAGTCAAGACTGGGAATATTCGACGTCAATGGTGAAGGTGAGGTCGTGGGCGGCATTATCGTGATGCGTTATAACGAAAACGCTGATGAGGTGATCCATCACGTGAAGGAGAGGATGGAGGAAGTGGCAAAAGGTCTTCCTGAGGGAATGAAGTTCAACATCGTGTATGACAGGAGCGGCCTCATCGAAGAGTCTGTCAGTTCGATCAAAGAAACACTTATCGAAGAGATGATTGCTGTATCGCTGGTTGTGATCATCTTCCTGTTCCATTGGCGTAGCGCTCTCAGCATCCTCATCCAGATCCCCATCACCATCGCCACCAGCTTCATTCTTCTGAATGCATTTGACATATCATCCAACATCATGTCCCTGACTGGTATCGCGCTTGCCATCGGCGTCATCGTGGACAATGGGATCATCATGGCGGAGAATGCCTACAGACATTTGTCCCAGCGTCAGTCTGAGTTGAACGCCCCGGTGCCGGAACTGGAGAGGGAGAATATCATCATCCGCTCGAGCCAGCAGGTTTCACGCGGTGTATTCTACTCCACTATCATAATCATTACTTCGTTTCTCCCAGTCTTCCTGTTGTCCGGCCAGGAAGGAAAACTTTTCCATCCGCTGGCCTTCACCAAGACTTTCATTCTCGCCGTCGATGCCCTGTTGGTGATCACGCTGGCACCGGTGATGATCAGTCTCTTCATGAAGGGCAGCTTCCGGCCAGAGAGCGCTCACCCCATTACCCGGTTGCTGGAACGTATCTATGAGCCCGTCATCCGGGTCTGCATGAAATGGCGAAAGACAACGCTGGGCGTCAACATCCTCGCGTTAGTGGTCAGCATTCCCCTGATGATAAGTCTCGGAACGGAATTCATGCCACCCCTCGACGAGCAATCGATCTTGTTTATGCCGGTGACTATGCCGGATGTTTCCAATTCGGAGATTAAGCGCATCCTCCAGGTGCAGGACAAAATAATCAAATCCGTTCCCGAAGTAGACAAGGTGCTTGGCAAGGCCGGTCGTGCAAGCACGGCCACCGACAATGCACCCATCAGCATGATTGAAACCATTATCATGCTCAAGCCCCATTCCGAGTGGAGGCCTGGCATCACGAAGGCCGACATTGTAAATGAACTGGATGCGAAACTTCAGATTCCGGGTGTAGTGAACGGTTGGACCCAGCCCATCATCAACCGAATCAACATGCTGGCAACAGGGATTCGTACGGATGTTGGGGTTAAAGTTCATGGTCAGAACCTGGATACGATCTACCACATCTCCCGTCAGGTGAAGCAACTGATGGAGAACATTCCCGGGATCAAAGACCTTTACGTGGAGCCCATCACAGGCGGCAAATATCTCCTGATTGACATCGATCGCGAGAAGGCTGCGCGGGTGGGACTCAGCATCGACGAGGTGAATATGCTTGTTGAGTCGTCGCTGGGTGGTACGCCTGTGGCTAATACGATTGAAGGCCGTCAGCGGTTTACCATCAGTGTGCGCCTCCCGCAGGATTATCGGAACAGCCTGGAAAGAATCCGCAGAATACCACTGAAGACTCCTTCAGCAGGAACTGTTTTGTTGTCGTCGGTGGCGAATGTGGGATTTGAGAATGGACCTCCTATGATTACTTCGGATAATGCGATGCTGAGGGGAGCGGTGTTGTTCAACGTGCGCGACCGGGATCTTGGCAGCACTGTTAAAGACGCGATTGACAAAGTCAACAATGAGCTGAAGGGTCTTCCCCCGGGTTATTTTATCGAGTGGTCCGGGCAGTATGAGCACCTCATCCGCGGTGAGCAGACGCTTATGATCATCCTGCCCGTGGTGCTCGTGATCATCTTCCTTTCCCTTTACCTCGCCTTCAAGTCCATCCGGGAGGCGTTCCTGAGCCTGATCACTGTTCCATTTGCATTGATCGGCGGAGCTTACATCATTTATTTCTATGGTGTGCACTTGTCTATCGCAGTGGCGGTGGGTTTCATCGCATTGTTTGGCATTGCCGTAGAAACCGGTGTGGTCATGGTGATCTATTTGAATGACGCCATTGCGGACCTCGTGCGGAGGAAGGCAGAGTCACAACAGACAATCACTTATGAAGATTTAAAGGAGGCGGTTGTGGCCGGTGCCGCACGACGATTAAGGCCGAAGTTGATGACAGTGTCAGTGGCGTTGTTTGGACTTCTTCCCGTCCTATGGTCCACCGGTGTCGGCAGCGATGTGATGAAGCCCATCGTGTTGCCGATGATCGGCGGTGTAATTACTTCTTCCACTCATATCCTGCTGGTGACCCCGCTGATCTTCCTGATGACGAAAGAATATGAATTGAGAAAGTTTGGTAAACCAGAAGTTCATGAAAAGAATCATTAGAATCTGCCTTACGGGTATACTGCTGGCAACGTCTGGCGGACTCCACGCGCAAACCGTTCTGACGCTTGACAGTGTGCTGGCAGTGATCAGGGATCGTAACCCCATGCTCAAAACTTACCGTCTCCGGGCAGACGCTATGAACGCCTATGCCAAAGGTGCCGACGGCTGGATGGCGCCTGAAGTTGGAGGCGGTTTGTGGATGCTGCCCTATCGCACTGTGTCTGATCCTCGTGACAAGGGGCAAATCATGCTGTCGGTGCAACAGAAGATCACGAGTCATTCCAGGCGAAAAGCCAACCAGGCTTACATGGAGTCAAGGGCGGGCATTGAGGAGGCCTCCGGGGGCTGGGTCTATAACGAGTTGAAGTCACAGGCCCGCGCGGCCTACTACCAGTGGCTGGTGTTGGAAAAGAAAAAGAAAGTACTCCTGCGAAATGAGGGCATCCTGACCATGATGATGAAGATCAATCAGCTGCGGTATCCTTACAATCAGAGCAAACTGAGTGACATCTACAAGGTGGAAGGCAAGCTGGGTGAATTGAAGAATATGATCCTCATGAACGATAATCAAGCGGAGCAGCAGAATATTCTGCTCAACCAGTTGATGAGTCTTTCGCAGGAAACCCGCTTTGCCATCGACACCACGTTGTCGGTCGTTTCCTTCCGGCCGGCGCCTATAGACAGTAGTATGCTCGCGCAGAACCGTAGCGACATTCACCGTATCGACAAGACCATACTGTCTGTGATGTATAACCAGGAGGTGGAGAAACGCCAATCCAGGCCGGACATCAACCTTAGCTTCAATCACATGTTTGCACGCGGAGAAGGGATGCCTAACCAGTTCATGTTGTTGGGCATGGTTTCCATCCCTATTGCACCCTGGTCGTCGAAAATGTACAAGGCAAACGTAGAAGGCATGGGAAGGGAAATTGAATCCATGAAGGCGGAACGCACTGCCATCCTAAATGAAGCACAGGGCATGACCGCCCGGCTGTATTCGGAGTTGAATGTGATTCAGAGGCAGATGGAGAATTACGACAAGCGTATCCTGCCCGCCTTGCGCAAGAACTATGAGGCGGTGATGCTGGCTTATGAAGAGAACCGCGAACAACTTCCCATGGTTCTCGATGCATGGGAGGCTCTCAGCATGATGGAACTGCAATACCTGGATACACTGCAGAAGTATTACGAAACGATGGTGGACTATGAGAAACAGATTGAACTTTAGTATCGGCACCGTTTTGCTGGCCCTTGTGCTGTCATTGGCATGGGGATGTGCACAGCATAAGAAGGGGGAGGGGCATTACACCTGCCCCATGCATCCGGAAGTTGTGCGTGATTCTCCAGGCGCATGCCCTGTTTGTGCCATGACCCTGGTTCGAAAGGATGCACAAAGCCAGGAGGTGAAGATTTCCGGCGAGATGAGTTATCTCGTCAGGCCCACCAATGCGTTTGTCGTTTCTGATGTACGTACCGTGCAGCCTTTAAGGGAGTCACACAACAAGATAATGTCATTAAACGGGGTGATCAGCCCGGATACCCGCAAGCTTCTGTCGGTACCGGTTCGTTTCAGCGGAAGGATTGAAAAGCTTTGGGTGAAGTACAATCTCCAGCCGGTTCGAAAGGGCCAGAAAATACTTGAATTGTACAGTGAAGAGATTGCAGCAGCGCAACGCGATTACCTCTTCCTGGTGAAAGAAGATGGAGAGAATAAACCGCTGATCGCAGCAGCAAAACAGAAACTGATCCTGCTCGGCATAACCGAAGACCAGATCAGCAGACTGTCGGCAGGAACAGTCTCCTATTCTGTTGAGGTGTACAGTCCGGCGGATGGATATGTTACCGACGGAAGGACGCCTGACTTTGGAAGTCTACCGAAACAACGAACCAAAGTGATGGGTTCGGCCATGGAAGCAGGCAAGGTGAGCAACACAGTTCCGGGCACCGAACTTCAGATCAGGGAAGGCATGTACGTGCAGTCGGGTGAAACGCTCTTCAATGTGACTCAACAATCAACAGTTTGGGCGGAGTTCGACGTTCATCAGAACGATGCCAAAGAAGTACGCACGGGAGATTCTCTGAGGATCAAACTGGGCGGAAAAGAAATAGTAACGAGTGTAAACTTCATCGAGCCATTCTACAAAGAAGACGAGCCCTTCGTGAAGCTCAGATGCTATCTGACCAACACTGCAGGGCTAAGGGTGGGCCAACTGGTAACAGGAACATTAATATCCGCACCCAGAGAGGCAATGTGGATTCCTCTTTCGTCAGCGGTGGACCTGGGAACCAGAAGCATAGCATTTGTCAAACGAAAGGGAGTGTTCAGACCCAGAACCATTCAGGTGGGAATGAAAACGCTAGCGCAAATAGAGGTCATGGGCGGTCTGGACGTTACAGACAGTGTAGCCTACGATGCGCGGTACCTGGTGGATCGCGAAAGCAAGATCAAAGCAAACAACTGAGCCATGAAGAGGGTGAAGATTTACATCTTGAGTTTGATGGTGGCAATGAGCGCGATGGACTGCCAGCAGCAGAAAGCTGAGCACACTGCCGGGATACTTTATACATGCCCCATGCATCCTCAGGTTATACAGGATCATCCAGGGCAATGCCCCATCTGTGGCATGGACCTGGTGAAGAAAGGAGAAATGACAAATGACCTGGCTCTCATGCTAACGGAGAGCCAGATCAGGCTTGGAAATATTTCCACCATGCCGGCAAGAAAGGAGGCCTTTGGCGAAAGCATACTGACCAGCGCAAAACTGGCAATCAACGAAGAGAAGGCTGTTGTGGTGAGTGCAAGGGTGGGGGGAAGAATTGAGAAGCTGTATTATAAAGAGGAAGGTAAACCCGTTACTGCGAATGCGCCGTTGTACCAGATCTACAGTGAGCAACTGTTGACTTATGAGCAGGAATATCTCCTGGCTGTGCGTCAGTGGGAAGAATTGAAACAGCCTCGCCACGAGGCCTTTTTGAAAGCTGCTGAAAAGAAACTCTTGTTGTTGGGACTCACCCAGGAACAGGTGAGAGGACTTCGCCAAAGCGGCAAGGCTGATGCCCATGTTGTATTTTTGTCGCCGGTATCCGGGACACTTTCCCAAGCGGAGGTGAGCGAGGGACAGTATGTAAGCGAGGGGAATCCCTTATACCGAATCCAGAAGTTGGACGAACTCTGGGTGGAGGCTGAGTTGTACGGCAATGAAATTCCGGACGTTCACACGGGCCAGGAAGTAAGGGTGATTGTAGCTGGATTTGAAAGCTGGCCACGAATGGCAAGAGTGACCTTCATCGGGCCTGAGTACAGGAAGGGCGGACAGATTCTTACAGTGCGGGCGGTGCTGCCCAACCCGGAGGGCATATTCCGGCCTGGAATGTATGCCACCACTGCTTTCATGCATGGGACAAGAAACGTGATTTCCTTGCCTGCAGATGCCGTGGTGAGAGATGCCCATGGGAACTATATCTGGGTGCTTGACAAGGATGGAGCGTACCGACCCAGGGGGGTAGGGACAGGGCAGGAGAGTGACGAACGGATTGAGATTACGGAAGGACTGAATGAGGACGAGAATGTCGTCATTTCAGGTGCTTATTTGCTGACAGGCGAATGGGTGCTGAAGAAAGGTGCTGAACTGCCGGCTCACCAGCATCAAGATCAAATGAACCATTAACAACTAAATGTATATGAATATGACACGATTGAGAATGACTACTCTGGCGCTGGCGGCCTTGTTTATGATGGCGGCCTGTTCAGGCAATAAACAATCCGCCGAACAAATGAGTGAAGAGCACGGTGATCATGATGAAGCAAAAGCCGCAGCTGAGATCAAGCCTTTTGAAAATGTGGACGCAAATGTGAAAACCCAGCTCAACGGATTTCTGTCCGACTATTATGCACTGAACCAATCGCTCATTAACGACAATTATGACGAAGCAAAAACAGCGGCCACAAAGTTGTCAGAAACAGTGGCGAAGTTCGACATGTCCAAAATACCGATGGGCGAGCAGATGGAATTCTACCATATGCAGCAAGCCGTGATCAACAGCGCACTGAAAAATATCGGCCAGAGCGCAGACATTGAAGAGGCCAGAAATGAAATTGCCCCGCTTAGCGAGGCATTGTATGCATTGGTCAAGGCATATCAGCCTCAGGAGTCAGAACTGTATTACCAGTTCTGCCCTATGGCAAGAAATGGTGAAGGTGCCAACTGGTTGAGCAGCACCAAGGAGATTTCGAACCCCTATATGGGCCAGCGCATGCCAAAGTGCGGAAGGACGCAGGAGGTGATTGCGAAGAACTAATAAACTAAAAATGAAGAATGAAGAATGAA
>JBDHXU010000131.1:0-8382 GCA_039810905.1 Cyclobacteriaceae bacterium
TGGACTGGAATATGATTTATGACCGGCATATCCATTACTACTCCCTGGCCCCTGGTCGTTATGCGGTGGAAATCGATTACTCACTCGATCAGAAGAACTGGCAGCGGGCAGGAATGGTAAAGGAATTTGTTATTAAGCAGGCCTGGTGGATGTCATGGTGGGCAATTGCGCTTTATTTGCTGGCCATTACCGCGGTCATCCGCGCAATTTACAAGGAGAAGTTCAGGCGGCGGCTTGAACAAATTGAATTCGCTCAAAAACTGAAGCGTGAAAGAGAAAGGATTTCCCGGGATTTGCACGACAATATTGGTTCCCGTCTTGCGACCATTTCACTTGTATTCGACAAAGTGGTGAAAGAAAATGCGATCAGCGGAAAGAACTCTGACTTTGTGGCGAACGGCCTGAATCTGGCTATGGGCGATTTGAGGGATACCATCTGGGCCATCGAGCAGGAAAAGATCACTGTGCCTGAATTTTCTGACAAAGTCCGTGATCTTCTGTGGCGCTTGAGACAAAACGACATAGCTATAGACATTGACTTTGAAACGGAGAACCTTTCGGATCAAGACCTGATCACTTCCTCGCAGGCAGTTAACCTTTTCAGGATTGCCCAGGAGGCCCTGACCAATTGTCTTAAGCACAGCAAAGCATCCACCATTTTCATCAAATTATGCAAACAGGAAAATGGAAGGTATTACCTGGCGATACAGGACAATGGCCATGGCTTTGCAGAAATCAAAACGGTGAACGGGCACTACGGTATGCGTAATATGAAAAGCAGGGCCGGCGAAATCGGTGCGGAACTGGTTGTTCAGTCAGAACAAAACCTTGGGACTACGGTTGCGGTTCGCTTTAATCCTTCAAAATAGGTGTTCGGCTTTGCGCAGGGCGGAGACCTTGTTCTTCACCTGCAATTTCTGAAAGATGTTCATCATGTGTTTCTTCACTGTGTGGGTGGAGATGTTGAGTGACTCTGCGATTTTGTCGTAAGTAATGCCTTTTTCAACCTGTCGCAGAACTTCCAGTTCCCGTGGTGAAAGTAATTCGCTTCCTGATGCGTCTGAATTTTCGCCCTTCCTGGCAGGGTTAAGGAATGAGATTGTTTTCCTGGCAATGCTGGGTGACATTTGTGCGCCACCGTTCAGGACATCCTGAATGGTTTTCAATACAAAGGCTGGTTTCTCATTCTTAAGTAAATATCCCATGGCACCGGCCTTGAATGCATTGAATATCATGTCATCTGCATCGGTGATAGTAAACATTACGACCTGGATGTCCGGATAGCGCGATCTGACCAGGGAGGTAATGGTAATGCCCTCGTCGGGCAGCCTCATGGAAATGTCCATGATGATGAGATGTGGTCGTTGGCCTTCCTGATGTTTCTCCAGATCATCCAGCAGGCGGGCCCCCCCGTCATAGCAATCGATGGAAGAGATCTCCTGGAATTCCATCAACTCTTTCTTCAGTGCATTTGCAAGGGTCAAATCATCATCAACGATGGCCAGTCTTATCATAACTCAAATCTATGTGGTTGACCGCCCGATGGCAATACCTAATTAGAGTAATGGATATCAGTTTTGCCATCGCTGGGTGCGCTGGCCGCCTCACCACGAGTTGCGTAGGCATAAACCGGCTGATATCTGGTTGATATTGATACCTGCTTTAGATTATTTTTTGCCCTGTTCTCCACCCTGGTTACAATTACGAGCAGCACAATAATGATGAGCGCTATAAGGAACATGATGAATACACGAAGCATCTTTTTCAGCCGCATATCCTTTTCATGGCGTTCCAGTACAGCACCATAGTTGCGATAACGTTCCATACGATGGCTGCCCATCCGTTGTCTTCTGAGTCTGATTTCGTTTTTACTCATCGTACTTTACTTGAATATTGAATTGACGACGCAGTTTGTCCAGCGCCCGGTAAGTCCGCATTTTTGCCCCGCTTTCAGTAATATCCAGGATAAAGGCAATCTCCCTGAAGTCTTTTTCTTCAAAATAGCGCAGTTCCAGCACCTGCAGCATTTCGGTCGGGAGGTCCTTAAGATAAGTCACAAGCCTGCTGATCAACTCTTCTTTTTCTTCATCGCCCTGATGCTGCGCGCCACGATCAACAAGCCTGCGTATGGTGTCTTCTTCAATGCTGAATACCTGCTTTGCCTTCTTTCTCCTGTAGTATTTGTTGACTTCGTTGGCAGCAATCTTGTAAAGCCATGCCGAAAAGGGGAGGCCCCTGAATTCATAACGGCTCAGGTTATTCAGCGCGTTGACGAAAGTCTGGGAACAGAGATCACCGGCAGTGTCCTCATCACCGGTCTGTCGAAGCAGGTAGTTGTAAATGCGGTCAAAATATTTTTCGTACAGTTCTCCGAAGGCGCGGGAGTCTCTTCTGCATCTCTCGATGATCTCGTTCTCTTTGCTGATATCTGACTCCGTCATGCGAGGGTGGTCGGCTTCATAATCCCTATAACCAAATTAAGTCACATGATTGGGCGGACTGGACAGACATGATCCTGCCGTGAGTCCCAATTATCACGTAACTTGAGGTAACCAATTGGTATTCATTATACGGAATTTTGGAGATTCATTCATGTACAGGCTTATTCTCCCGCTGCTGATTCTCGTAGTTGGTGTCCGTGAAGCTGTGGGGCAACGGTTCACGCTGAGGCAATACACAGTTGTCGATGGTCTTCCCCAGTCGCAGGTAAATGCCATTGTTGAGGATCCGCTTGGGTATTTGTGGATCGGGACTTCAGGCGGGGGGTTGGCACGTTTTGATGGAAGGGAATTCAAGGTCTACACTACGCTCGATGGGTTGCTGAGCAATGTGGTTTCGTCGCTGTTTATCGACTCACATCAGAACCTGTGGCTCATGCACCCCAGAGGACTTACCAAATTTGACGGACTATCTTTCAAGAAATTTCAACCAGAGGGAACTGCTGCCAGGCGCGTCAGGAGAATGGTGGAATATCATGACACCGTATTCATGGTTTCCAACCCAGGCCTGATCGGTAAGATCCACGATGATTCAGTCTACTACTGGTCGAAACGAATTCTTCCTGATAAGTCGATATTCTTTACGCATGTGGCTCCCGACGGAAGCATTTGCTATTATCTGAGTGACAGCTCCTTTATGGTCACGACCGAGAAGGGTCTTATACGATTCGCACATGGTAAAGTATTTAGCAAAGCCTACAACATGTTCAATCACGGTCGTGAAGTATGGCTGGATACCGATAGTGGCACTTTCGCCATGGATCTCAAAGGCTCATTCAGCAGGAGACAAAAGGTAGTTGACCGCTACATCATTTATTATGATTCCGCCATGGATCATTACTGGACGCGTGATGAAAGAACGCTTTACCGCGAGTATATGTCGGGTGGGTCGCTGAAAACAGACACCGTGCTCATGGACGTGCCGATCATTTCCGTTCATGTTGATACGGAAGGGAATACTTGGTTGGGTAGCGCGGGAAAGGGGTTGTATCGATATTATGCTACAGATTTCAATCGAATAACGGTTGATGCTGGCGCGGTAACGGCCATTGAGAAAGATCACATCAGTGGATTGTGGGTGGGTGGGAAGAGCCTGACCTATATCAGAGAGGGGAAGAAACTCAACTTCCCTTTGCCCAACGGGGATGATGACGGGGTACATACCATTCGTACTGCACCAGATGGGCAGGTGTGGGTGGGTTCATACTCTGCTCTTGGTCAGTATGCTCCTGACCGGAAGAAGTTCACCTGGTACAACAGGCAGGACGGATTGACAAGCGCCTATATCACCAGCATTGATTTCGATGAAAAAGGAGGAGTGTGGATCGGAACGACCGGTGGAGGATTGAATTACTTCGATGGAAGGGTATTTACTGCGGTGGACGAGTCCACAGGACTGGCTTCGCGCAATGTCACATCCCTCTGCTATATGCGCAGCAAAGGCTGTCTTTTTATAGGAACTGAATTGGGACTTCAGCAATGGAAGGACGGAAAGATTCGCTCAATCGAACTCCCTGAATTTGAGAATACAAGTGTGCTTTCGCTGGCTGTCCTACGCGACAGTATTTTACTAGCTGCCTCAGGCGGTGCAGGGCTTGCAGTGCTTGACCCTTCAGGGGGCTACAGCAAACTCATCGGTCCGCGCGAAGGTCTTCCTTCCGGGTTTGTGTTCTTCGTGGCCACCGATGAAACCGGTCGTATCTGGCTGGGCACTGAGAAAGGCATTACCAGGATGAAGCTGGATGACAAACTTGAAATCGTGGAGACACGCGACTTTGGGTTTGACAATGGACTGACCGGAATTGAGACCAGCCAGAATGCATACTATTTGTCACCCAAAGAGAAATATTTCGGATTGATCGACGGGTTGTATCAATTTCACGAATCAGCAAATGCTGGAGTAAAGCCATATCCGGTTCACCTTACTGACATTCAAATAAGGTATGGAGAAATTCCAGTCCGTAAGTTTGGGAAGGGGTTGATGGGATTCTTTAAACTACCGGCCTCTCTTGTGCTGTCATCGGATGACAATCACATCACTTTTACCTTCAATCGGGTTGACAAGCGCTATCCCAAAGCTGTCCGTTACCGTTACTTCCTCCGGAACTTCGATAAGTCCTGGTCTCAGCCGTCAGCCCAGGGCCGTGTTACCTATAGCAATCTCCCGGCCGGTGATTATGTGTTCCAGGTGCTGGCTACTGACAACGAAGGCAGGTGGGATGACTGGCCTATTGAATATGCATTTTCCATAAAGGCGCCTTTCTATCAAACTTCTGCCTTTTATCTGGTCATGGGCGGACTTCTGATCGGATCGCTTGCCTTGTTTACGCTGACCCGCATGAGGCGTAATGTTTCCAACGCGATTGCACGGGAACACATCCGTCAGCAGGAACAGGAGGCGCTGCGCAAGGAGATTGCACGCGATTTTCATGATGAGATGGGGAATCAGTTGACGCGAATCATCAATTATGTGAGCCTGATGCGGCTTACCGGCAACGGACAGGGAACGGATTTATATCAGAAAGTGGAGGAGTCGGCAAAATATTTATACAACGGAACGCGGGATTTTATCTGGGCCATTGACCCCGTGAACGACGACCTGGGCAAGCTTTTTCTGCATGTCAGGGATTTTGGAGAAAAGCTGTTTGAAGAGAAGAATATAAACTTTCGGGCCTACAATGACCTGAAAGGGAAGGTGAAACTTCCCTACGGTTTCAGCCGTGAGGCGAATCTCATTTTCAAAGAAGCCATGACAAATGCTTTCAAACATTCCGGCGCAGAAAACGTATCCTTCTATCTGAGGCAGGAGGGCGACATATTTGAAATGGTGCTGCAGGACGACGGCAAGGGATTCGACCCCCAGGTGCTGTCAGGACACAATGGTTTAAAAAACATTCGGACTCGTGCTGAAAAAATACAATCTTCGCTTGTGGTTGAAAGGATCCCCGATTCACCGGGAACAAGGATAGTATTGAGATTAAACAATATCAAAATCAAAACTTATGATGCCGGCGACCAAAAAACGCGTTCTCATCGTTGAAGATGATGCTGAAATCAGAAACAGCTTCGTACTGATTGTAAACAGCTCCCCCAAATTTGGGGTAGTCAATGCCTATGGCAGTTGCGAGGAGGCAATTAAGCACCTGGCTCAGGATAAACCTGACTATGTGCTGATGGACATAGAACTACCGGGTATGAGCGGAATCCAGGGAACCCGTGTGATCAAGGACAAAAGTCCGAACACTGAAATTATCATGGTGACGGTATACGAGGACAACGAGTTGGTTTTTGAAGCCCTTAAGGCAGGTGCTACCGGATACATTACCAAAAGCTCCAACCACCTGGAGTTGCTTTCGGCCCTGGACGAGATTTCAAAAGGCGGTGCACCCATGAGCTCTAAGATCGCCCGATTGGTCATTGATAATTTCCATATCAATCCCAATTCACCGCTGACGAAACGCGAGACGGAAATTCTTCAGTTGATCTCTGAAGGAAAAACCTACACGCAAATTTCCGAAGAGTTGTTTATATCCAAGGAAACATCCAAGACACACATCAAGAACATCTACGCAAAACTGCAGGTTAACAGCAAATCCCAGGCCCTCGCAAAGGCTGCGCAGGAGAAGCTGATCTGAGCAAAATCCCGTTGGGTAGGTGATGGGCCCTAAGGGTCCCCAGGGTATCTTTGTCTGAGTTATTTGGGTAAGGTCGGGTGGCTGCCATTATGGTCATGGGTGGATTCGTGGCAGCCACCTTTTTTTGTTTCTTGACCTTCCGGCTTGTCCCTTCTTGTTAACTCTGGCGTGATTGCTTAGCTTTTGGCCTTAAGCTGAATGCTATGTATAGATTGCTCTGGACTGTCCTTCTTTTGACGACGACAGCCCTCTATGGTCAGAAGAAGAAACCAGTTTCGTCAGAACCATCCGGCGCCAATGTCACACCTGTCTCAGGTATTGAGTCGAAGACTGCCGGAATGAAGAAATTTGAAGGCTACTTCAATTTCTATTATGATGAGAAGACAGATCGCATCCACCTCCTGATAGACAAGTTTGACCGTGAATTCCTATACGTCGAGTCACTCACGGCCGGAGTAGGGTCTAATGATATTGGCCTGGACCGAAATCAACTCGGCCGGGAGAGAGTTGTCAAGTTTGAACGCAAAGGTCCCAAAATCCTGATGACAGAAATAAATCTCGGCTTCAGGGCGGTCAGTGAGAATGCTGCCGAAAGGAGGGCTGTGGAAGAGGCCTTTGCCCAATCTGTGATTTGGGGTTTTGCCGTCACCGCTGAAGAGAATGGGAAAGTGCTGGCGGATGCTACGGACTTCTTTATTCAGGATGCTCATGACGTAACGGGTACCTTGCGTAATGCTCAGCAAGGCAATTATGCTCTTGACAAATCCCGATCTGCCTTTTACTTGCCACGCACAAAAAATTTCCCGAAAAATACTGAAGTTGAGGTAACACTGACCCTTACTGGTCAACCCACTGGTGCTTTTATCAGATCCGTTACGCCTACCCCATCGAGCATCACGGTGAGGGAACACCATTCGTTCATTGAACTGCCGGATGGTGATTATAAGCCGCGGATTTTCGACCCTCGCGCCGGCTATTACAGTATTTCCTGGTATGACTATGCCACACCTATCAGTGAACCTATTGACAAGAGATTCATTACCCGTCACAGGCTCAAGAAGAAGGATCCGAATGCCGCAGTCAGTGAACCTGTCGAACCCATCATTTATTATATGGATCCCGGTGCGCCAGAGCCCATCCGGTCAGCCCTCATGGAAGGGGCGCGCTGGTGGAATCAGGCATTTGAAGCTGCGGGTTACAAGGATGCCTTCAGGGTTGAACTCCTGCCAGAAGATGCTGATCCTATGGATGTCCGTTACAATGTGATCAATTGGGTGCACCGTTCAACCCGTGGTTGGTCGTATGGTGCAAGTGTTACCGATCCCCGCACGGGTGAGATCATTAAAGGGCATGTCACGCTTGGATCATTAAGGGTAAGACAGGACTTTCTGATGGCGGAAGGACTTCTCGCACCCTATGAAGAAGGAAAGCCTGCCTCGAAGGAGATGGAACAGATGGCGCTCAGCCGCCTTCGACAATTGGCTGCTCATGAGGTGGGGCATACATTAGGACTTTCACACGCATATTCCTCCAGTGCTGAAAACCGTGCCTCTGTAATGGACTATCCCCATCCGTTGGTCAAGCTGACCAATGGCAGGATTGACTTGAGCGATGCCTATGCAGTTGGGATCGGAGCTTTCGACAAGGTTTCAATTACCTACGGCTACCAGGATTTTCCTAAAGGGTCAGATGAGCCCAAACTCCTCAATGATATCATTGCGAATTCACTAAAGGCGGGACTAACCTTTTTGTCCGATCAGGATGGAAGGCCGTTGGGAGGCGCCCATCCCTACACTCACCTTTGGGATAATGGAAAGGAACCTTCTGAAGAATTGAACCGTGTGATGGAAATCCGGGCAATCGCCCTAAGAAATTTTGGCGAAAGGAATATTCGTACCGGCACGCCGATGGCACTGCTGGAGGAAGTGCTCGTGCCTATGTATTTTTTCCACCGATATCAGACGGAAGCGACATCCAAAGTGCTGGGTGGCGTGAACTATCGCTACGCCATGCGGGGTGATGGACAACCAGTAGCTGATTTGCTCACACCTCAGCAGGAGCTGAATGCCCTGGAAGCGTTACTGAAGACTGTTCAACCGTCGGCACTAATGCTGCCTGAAAACCTGCTGCGCAGCATCCCGCCCAGGCCCTTGGGATATACCCGGCACCGTGAGTTGATGAAGACCAAGACAGATCTTACATTCGATCCGATAAGTGCAGCAGAGACTGCCTCTGACATGACGTTCAGT
>JBDHXU010000132.1:0-8374 GCA_039810905.1 Cyclobacteriaceae bacterium
TCCGCCTGGAAAGCATAGAGATTCTTATAGCGATAAAATCCGGTGTAATATCCTCTTGTCATGTAGGACCCTCCAATATCAGCCATGTCCTTGAACGGCACATTGCCGGAGTTGAGATTGAATAACGCCTGCAATGCGATGACTCCATTTTTGAGTCCCTTTACAGGAAAGTACTTGCGCACATCCAGCTTGAAGGTGTTGAAGGAGTATGCACCGCTCCATTGTGAAGGGTAGGTGCCAAAGAGTACTTCCAGGAAGAAACCCTTCTGCGGATAAATCTGACTGTCGCGCCGGTCGATGGAAAATGCCGGGGCCAGACCTAACACCGAATACCCATCATGTCCGGGGGGCTGAGTAAGGGCCAGCGAACCGTCGGGATCAGACGCTACATGATAGATATGATTGTAATGTCCAACCAGGCCCGCGTAAATAGAGTGTTTGATTTCCCTGTAGTACCGGACATCTCCCACAATCCTGTTGTACTGGATAAGGTCCTTTAGCGGATTGGGATTCTGAGTCTCGTATCCATAGTAGAACTCAGGGAAATAGGCGTAATCGAACCTGACCTGGATGATGTCACGATTACGGGGTGTGTAGATTCTGGCAATATTGAAAAAATCGTACTGGTCGTTTACGGTATAGATAAATGAAGATTGAATGTATGAACTCTTGGTAACGGAGTCGTGCTTCTTTGTAGTTTCGAAATTCACCGCAAGCAGACCGCCATACCCAAGCCTGGTCTCAGGTGAATAGTACAGCACCGGAAGAGGACTCAAACGGAATCGTTTCTTCTTCACGTGCACACGGTCCTGTGCACTGCAGGGAGATGCGATCAGGTAAACAAGCAGCAGGTAAAGGATAGTTTTCAAACTCCAGCGAATTTGTTCACAACAACTATAGGTATGACTCCGTTTCCGGTTTTCGGATTTCACAGTACTAAGATGGCAGGTGGGCATGGGGCTGATGCAATGACTTTCGTCTATGGGCGGAGGTACAATTCAGGACTTTCGCCAAAGGAGGCGCACCCATCGTCTTGATTTGCGAATTATGCAAATAACCTGCTTGCTTCGTCGCTCCTTGCGGAACTCCTACCAATGACAAGTTAGGTCATTGGTAGGAGGCCCATCTGATGGGCCGACGAAGCAAACATCGACTGCTTGGGGCGCAATGAGGGATTGCATAACTTTCTTCCATATCCTGCACGTTATGAGGCTGCAATGGAAGGTGGGTGTGTTGTTTCTTGTTCTCGTGACTGTTGTAGTGACGGGCTACAGCCAACGGCAGTCCCCCATCTTTGCCAGCAAGGAGGACTCGGCAACTTTTGCGCGGACCACAAGAGCGATTGATGCAATCGTCCAATCGGATCCGAACGGTGTGATGCCTGGTAATCCGTTGTACAAGAAGCTGGACAGCCTTCGCAAAATCCAGCTCCGGCTCTTCGATAAAATTGTCGGCTACCGCTATGAGTATACTGCCGACAAGAATTTTACTCCCATGTCTGATCTGCTATCCGGAAAGGTGAAGCCCGGCGAGATCACAAAGCTGAGCCTGGCAGACAGCAAGTCCGGGTCCATACCAAAGAAGATCTATGCCTGCACAAGTCTCCAGGAACTGGAGTTGGTGAACACCAGGATCAGGAGAATTCCCGCAAGGTTGGGCAAGCTTTCCAAGCTCCAGCGTATTTATATCTATAACAATGTAAGCCCCCGATCACTTAAGTTGGGCAAGAACAGAAATGTCAATACCCTGGTGATCAGAGGGACAGAGGAGAAGCGTCTGCCCACAAGTTTTCGCAACTTCACTATGCTGAATTCCCTCGATTTGTCGCGCAACATCAACATGACGCACTTCCCCGAAGTATATCAGAACAAGTCACTGCGCAAACTCAGCCTGAGAGAGAATATGCTAACGCTCTCTGACCTGAAGGATGGCGCGGGTCTGCCATTGCAGGAGCTTAACCTGATGAGGAACAGGATCAAGACGGTGCCCGATGACATCGGCAGCTTCTCCGGGTTAAGGAAACTGACCTTCACCTACAATGAGATCGAAACTATACCGCCAGCTATCGGCAAGTTGAAACAGCTTGAAAGCCTTTCTTTCTACCGAAACAAGCTTACAGAACTGCCACCGACCTCCATGCCATCGGCCCCGAGATTTCCAGGCTCAACAACCTAAAGGTCCTTTACCTTTCCAATAATCAGCTCACTTCCCTTCCTGATAACATTGGTGATTTGTCCAGCCTTCAGGAATTGTACATCCACAATAACAAGTTGAGTGCGTTGCCAGAGTCGGTTGCACAGCTAAAGGGACTCCGGGTACTGCGGATGAACGACAACCTGTTTTCCTCATTTCCGGAGCCCGTGCTCGCGCTGACCAATCTGGAGAACCTGGACATTTCCAAAAACCTGCTTCATACGCTACCTCTTGAACTATCTCGATTCCCCAAACTGCAAATCCTTGTGCTTATAAAGAATCCGTTTGAAAACCAGACCGATGTGGCCCGGGTGAAAGATGAACTGCAGGCGAGGGGAGCGATTGTGCATGTGAAGTAAGTAGTGCTTGCTTCGTCGCTTCTTGCGAAGCTGCTACCAAATGACGTGGATTAGATATTGGTCGATTGTAACTTACAATCGCGAGTCCGCCAAAGGCGGTAGAAGCGATCTCCGCTTCTTTTTAAAACTCAGTAACGTCATTGGTAGGAGGCCCATCCTATGGGCCGACGAAGCAACCTTTTAAGTGAAGCCCATCTTAATGACAAGGTCAGATTTTAGTGTGCTGAAGTTTGATTTTCGTCGCCCCTCAACACCAACCCGACGCCATGGCATTTCGGACAATTTTCTCCACCGGCTCCACTGCATTCCTTACATGCAACTTTGGCGATACCATGACACGACTTGCACTGGCTCAGCCCGCTGCCCTGGCATGACAGGCATGTTTGTTCATTCAATATTCCTGCTCCCTCGCAGGGTCTGCACTTCCGTGAAGGTGCATTCTCGCAAACCGGACATGTGGTGTATCCCTTACCCTGACAACGCAAACACGGCTTAAAAGTCAGGCCTTCACATTCCGGGCAAGTTTCAAATCTGGCGCTGTCTTTCTGGAGTGCAGCCTTTTGAAATTCTTCGAAGGCCAGGAGCCTCTCTTTCTTCAATGATTCGATCCGCTTTCTCGCCGATCCTGAATGCTGCCACGCTGATGCCTGGGCAAGGTCCTGTACCTCTTTGTTTCGTGCTTTGGGATCGCGATGAAGATAGGGCCTCAGGTCCTGAATGAAGAACCGGTTTGAATTGTCACCGGATCCCTGATGTCCGGTGATGTCCAGCTCCCACCATTCCTGCCCAAAACAGCAGGTTGAGGAGAGGGTCATCAATCCGATGCATATGGCCTTCATCATCATAATCGAATCGGTGGACAGACGGGTGACAAAATTACATGAAAGCCTCAACGGAACTTGCAGCCCAAGTGACTTTTCCCAGTAAATTTGACAAAAGAACCCTTGACCGACGGGATAAATAAATGAAGAATCTCTTTTTCTGTTTTGCCATTGTTTCCTGCTTACCTGCATTTGCACAAAAGCCGGTCTTCAGGATACAGGTGAATGTTGCCAACCTGAAAAGTTCAGCCAAGATCATCCTCACCATCCGCGATGTGGATCATTGGAATGAATACACAGCCGAGTCGAAGGACGGGAAGTTCTCGTTGACAGGTGAAATCCGCGAACCCTCTCTGGCCTACGTAGTTTTGAAGTACGGTAATGAACTTGACCGCGGCCCGAGGATGGGAAATGTGCTGACCACTTTTGTCGATGCAAAACCCGTGACCATTGTGACGCCAGATTCAGTCCGGACGGCCACACTCACGGGAAGTCCGGTGCAAAAGGAATATGCAGCATATGAAAAGCTGGCTGCCGGCCTGCAGTCGCAGGGGAGCGAGGAGAGAGTAAAAGCACTGAGTGAATTTATCAAGACGCATCCCCAATCCTTTGTCAATATCTATGCGATCATGAATTTCTTCATAGATGGCCGGCTGAGTGTGGATGACAAGTATTGTCCTCAGTTATTTGCACTGTTGTCGCCGGTTCTGAAAAATTCGCTTTCCGGCAAGTCGCTGCAGAAAGATCTTGATATCGCCACCCGTACAGCCGTCGGTGTGCCTGCTCCCGCGTTTGTACAGGCTGACACGCTGGGTAAATCCGTGAGCTTGCAATCATTCAAAGGCAGGTACGTGCTGATTGACTTCTGGGCCAGCTGGTGCAGGCCATGCCGGGCTGAGAACCCTTTCCTGTTGGCAACCTACAATAAGTACAAGGGCAAGAACTTCACCGTGTTGGGTGTCTCCCTCGACAACAAGAAGGACAGCTGGCTTAAGGCCATTCACAAGGATAAATTGCGCTGGACGCAGGTCTCCGACCTTCGCTACTACGAAAACGAGGTGGCTCTGCTTTACGGAGTCAAAACCATCCCGCAGAATTTCCTGATCGGTCCCGACGGCAAGATCATTGCAAAGAACCTGCATCGTGATGAGTTGGAGAAGAAGCTGAAAGAGCTACTTCCCTGAATTCCCTGACAGAAATTGGTCAGGCATTCCTTTGCCAATATCCTGAGCGCAGAATCCTTACCTGACGATCTTGTCTGAACAATCAGACAGGTGTGCAGCGTATAAGGATCTATATTCTGATACTATCGTTATTGCTGACCTTAATCAGTTGCCGGGTATTTGTTCCCTGTCCAACCTATAAGGTGCACGCCAATCATCCGCATGCGTATAATCCGGTACAGTTGAAGTAGAAGTTTCTGGTTTCTTGTTTCTGGTTTCTCGTCTGCGTCCACTTCACCACTTACTACTCACTACTTACCACTTACTTCCCACCTTCGTTTCGGCGAGCGATGCACTCTTCCCACCTACGCCAAAGGCTTCGGCGGGCGATGCACTCTTCGTTCTTCCCTCCTCCGCTGAAGCTCCGGCGTGCAAAGCATTCTTCATTCTTCGTTCTTCACTCTTCGTTCTTCGTTCACAATCCCCATCACTCCCCACGCCACCAGATAGGCCAGGCCGCCAATGAGAAAAAGTATATTATAGCCGGAGCTCAGCTGCCCGATTTGCTTGTAATGATCAAGAAGGTTTCCTACCAGGAGAGGAAAAAGAATACCCCCAATGGAACCTGCCATGCCGCCGATGCCGGCCACTGAGCTCACGGAACTTCCCGGGAAATGGTCAGAAACCGTGGTCATGATGTTGGCGCTCCAGGCCTGGTGTGCCGCCGCAGCAAGGCTCATAAATAATACTGCAACCCATACCTGATCTGTGAACCTTACCAACATCACAGGTGTCACAGCAAGCGCAAACCACAGCATGGCCGTTCGCCGTGCCCGATATACTTCCCAGCCTTTCCTGATAAGCCAGGAGGATAAGTAGCCGCCGCCAATACTGCCGATGGTGGTGGCGCTGTAAATGAGCGCGAGCTCCAGGCTGGGCTTGCGAAGGTCTACACCGTAAACTTCTGCGAAGTATGCCGGCAGCCAGAAGAGCAAGAAGTACCAGATCGGGTCAGTGAAGAGCTTGCCCAATATATATGCCCAGGTCTGACGCATGCGGAGCAAGGATATCCAGGGAATGACCGGCGTTGACGGATTGTCATTCTTCTCGTCATCACTTTGAATAATTTCAAGTTCCTGTTGTGAAACACGACGTTGACGGGAAGGGACTTCATACAGGAAGAACCACGCCATGAGCCATACCAATCCCAACAACCCTGTCAGGACAAAGGCCATCTGCCAGCCGTAGACGCCCAGTATCCAGGGTATGGCAATGGGCGCGACCAGTGCGCCGACGTTGGTGCCGGAGTTGAAGATGCCGGTGGCAAAGGCGCGTTCTTTTTTGGGAAACCATTCTGCGGTAGTCTTTACTGCGGTAGGAAAGTTTCCCGCCTCGCTTACGCCAAGTAATCCGCGCATGAAACCGAACCCCAGCGTCGTCTTTGCCAGGGCATGTCCCATGGCAGCCAGACTCCAGAACAACACCGACAACGAGTAACCTATTTTAGTTCCAACGCGATCTACTATCCAGCCAAACAGAAGGTAACCCACTGCGTATGCAGCGCTGAAACTCATAACGATGTGGCTGTAGTCGAGTTCTGTCCACCCTAATTCTTCAGACAGTGTCGGCTTTAGCAAACTCAGCACCTGGCGGTCTACATAATTAATAGTCGTGGCCAGAAAGAGCAGACCACAAACAATCCATCGGTAGTTTTTCCAGGTGGGAGGATTGTTCACGAGTCGGGCAGTTATCAGATGCCTCCGTAGGCGTTGTATCCTCCGTCGACATGGACCACCACTCCGGTTACAAAACTGGACGCGTCTGAGCAGAGCCACAGGAGGGTGCCGCACAGTTCTTCCGGATTCCCGAACCTGCCGAATGGAGTGGCTTTCAGAATCAATTGTCCCCGCTCGGTCAGACTGCCATCCGGGTTGGTGAGTAAATCTTTATTTTGCGCGGTGAGATAGAATCCGGGTGCGATGGCATTCACTCTGATCCCTTCGCCGTGCTTTTTTGCAAGCTCTACGGCAAGCCATTGCGTAAAGTTGTTGACGGCGGCCTTTGCCGCACCATATCCAGCCACGCGGGTCAGGGCCCTGGTAGCAGTTACCGAAGAAATGTTGACAATCACTCCCTTTTTCGCTGCAGCCATTCCTTCTGCAAATACCTGCGTGGTAATGACGGTCCCCGTGAGATTCAGGTCGAATACATTTTTGAATTCCTGCACGTCCATCCCGAAGAATGTCTTGTCTGGTGGAACAACGGCGACGGGAATATTTCCGCCTGCTCCGTTGATCAGGATGTGGACAGCGCCCAATTGCTTTTCTATTTGCTGCCGGGCGCTCCGCAGTTCACTTATATTGAGAACGTCGGCAACGACAGCCATGGCTGACCCACCATCGCTTTTGATTTGAGCGGCAAGTTTTTCTGCCACATCTCTCTTTCTTCCGAGAATGGCGACTTTAGCGCCAGCACGTGCAAGGGCTTTGCACAGTGCGCCGCCCAGCACGCCTGTACCGCCAGTCACTACCGCGACTCTTCCATGCAAGCCGAACAATTCTTCTATGTATGGCATCTCTATCTAAGATTTCAAATGAAAATACTCCCTCGCATTCTCATAGCAAATATTTCTGATCATGATATCCACCCATTCCTGGGATCGCGGCAGCTCACCTCTGTCGATATCGGTGCCTGTGAGGTTGCACAGGATTCTTCTGAAGTATTCGTGTCTTGGGAATGAGAGGAAGCTTCTGGAGTCAGTGACCATGCCTACGAAGTGGGAGAGAAGACCAAGTTGTGACAGCGTATTGAGTTGTTTCTCTATACCGTCTTTCTGATCCAGGAACCACCACGCCGCTCCCCATTGCACTTTGCCCGCTACAGAGCCATCGCAGAAATTGCCCGCCATTGTGGCGAAGACTTCATTATCAGATGGGTTGAGGTTGTAGAGAATGGTTCTGGTTAATTGTCCGGCACGGTCAAGCTGATCCAGGTATCCCGCCAGATGTTGGGCCTGTGAAAAATCCCCAATGGAATCAAAGCCAGTGTCAGGTCCAAGTTCCCTGAGCGCTTTTGAACGATTGTTACGCTGTGCGCCGATGTGAAACTGCTGCACCCAGTTGCGCTCATGATACATTTTGCTCAGTTCAAGCATCACAGCACCCTGTAGAGTCAACCGGTCTTCGAGGTTGGCATCCTGACCGCCTCTTATCCGCCTGAAGATTGGCTCTGCTTTCGCAAGCAATTCTTCACCGCTGTACATCTTCTCCACGCCATGGTCAGCGGCACGGCAGTCGAGGCTGTCAAAGAAAGCGATGCGCTTCTTCAAGGCTGTTAACAAATCAGTGAGTGACTGAATATTAACCGAAGCAACGGATGCCAGTTGGTCAAGATACTGGTTGTACGCAGCGGGATTAGCTGTGGCATAAGCTTTGTCCGGCCGGAAGGTAGGGTACATCCGGAAGGGAGCAGACTGCTTTGCAAATTCCTGGTGGTAACGCAAGTCATCAACAGGGTCATCGGTCGTACATACCACTTCCACTTTCATTTTTGAAAGGAGGGACTGCGTACTGAAGTCGTTCTGAAGAAGCCGTTCATTGCAGGCGTCATAAATATGATCAGCAGTCTGATTTGAAAGGAGTACATCAAGATCAAAATACCTTTTCAGTTCCAGGTGGGTCCAATGATAAAGCGGATTACGCATTGTGTAAGGTACGGTCCCGGCCCAGGCCTTGAACTTCTCACGGGGAGAAGCATCTCCGGTGCAGAAGCGCTCGTCAACACCATGGATGCGCATGGCGCGCCATTTGTAATGATCGCCTTCCAGCCAGAGCGCAGT
>JBDHXU010000133.1:0-8310 GCA_039810905.1 Cyclobacteriaceae bacterium
GGTTGCTTGTCTGAATACTTTGCTAACTGAGCTTCACTGATATCTATGCTGTAGAGCAGCTGCTGTAAATTGAATCCGGGTTTCCTGCTATTGTTCCTTAATTCAAGTGCAATGGCATCATGAATTCTGTCATAATTTGGTTCCAGCGCCGCCACAAAGTCAGCCGAAACACCATTCTTGCTAAAGTCCTTTATCAATTGCAGTTTAAAGGCATTGAACAAATCCCTGCCACTTAACTGTTTCCTGATATCCGGCAAGTTCCCCATGCCTAGTCTCTTACCAGTTCCTGACTGATTCTTCTTTGCATCCGTTTATGATGCTCGATCGCATCTATCTTCTGACCATAATGAATGGCGGCGTTGATCTCATAGCCAAACAAAAGCACCAGTGTGAGCAGCTGAACCCACACCATGAAAGCAATCAGGGCCCCGATGGATCCATACACCTTGTTGTAGCTCGCGAAGTTGGTGATGTAAAAGGAGAAGCCGTAGGAAATCAACAGGCACGTCAGGGTCGCGAAGATGGATCCGATGGAAATGAACTTCCAGTTGTAGTGGACGGCAGGACCGAAATAGTAGATGAACGAAACGCCAAGAAAGAATACGATGAAGATCACGGTGAACCGGAGGAAGAAGAGGCCGTATATCGTCAGCTTATCCAGTCTCCAGTGACTTAGGTTGGCGACCTCTTTACTCACCTCACGTATGGCTACTTCACCCAGCACCAGCAGCACAACGGACGACAGCAGCACGATGGCAAGAAAGACCGTCAGCCCCGTCGCAGTCAGTCTCATTTCGAAGAATCCTCGTTTCTCCACAGTCTTGTAGCAGGCATTGAAAGCACTCATGAGGGACATCATTCCGTTCGTGGCAAGAAACAAGGCGAACAAAAAACCCAGGGTGAGCAGGCCTCCACGTTGCTTACTAAGGATGTCAAGCACTGTGGAGGCGACCACTTCATACATGCTGGTCGGGAGATAATCTCCCAGCATGACCATGATGTTGTCGCGACTGATGGCAGGGAAGTATTGACCTATGTAGGGAATGAGGGTGAATAAGAAAATGATTGTGGGGAAAACTGCGAGAACAAAACTGAAAGCCACACCATTGGAACGGTCAACGATTTCATTCTCCTGGATGTTCCTGAGGAAAATTTTGAAGAACCGGTACAGCGACAGGTAATTGGTTCCCTTGATACGGATGCGCTTGAGCCACAGTCGGCTTCTCCGGATAGAACGGTACTTCAGGATGGTTTTGCGAAGGTGGTATCGCATCTGCGCAAAGTTAGAAATACGGACTCAACACTTTCTGAAAAGCTTCCGGTGGACGGCACGGTTTGCCGGTTTTTTGGTTTACAAAGGCGAGCAAGGTCTTTCCCCTGTGTATCAGTTGCCCTTTCTCATTGAAGATTTCATACTGAAACCGGATTCTTACACCCGGCCTTTCGGGTATGGTCACTACAATGCGCAGCAATTCATCGTAAAGGGCTGGGGACAAAAACTCCGAATGATTTTCCAGGACCGGCATGATGATGCCCATCGCCTCCAACTCCTTGTAGGTTAGTCCCAGCTGGCGGAGACTTTCCACACGCGCCACTTCATAGTACATGGCATAATTGCCATAATAGACGTATTGCATCTGGTCGGTCTCACCATAGCGGACTCTTATCATTGTTTCTGTAGTGTACACGTCTATTTCTTGCCGGCGCGGCGGAGGGCCGCGCCTTTTTGTTGCTCGATGGTCAGCGCACGCTGGTACTTGGCTGCATTCTGATTATGCTCGCGAAGACTTGCTGTAAAGTTATGATAGCCTGAAAAGTCTTCTTTCGCACACATATAAATATAGTCGTTCTTGTCGTAGTGCAACACAGCATCCAAAGAGGAAATCTGGGGCATATTGATGGGGCCCGGCGGCAAGCCGGTATGGAGATAGGTATTGTAAGGTGAGTCCACTTCCTTGTGTTCATTGAGCACACGCTTCAGGGTAAAATCTCCGACCGCAAAAACCAGTGTCGGATCTGCCTGCAGCGGAATGTCGCGCTTCAGGCGGTTGATGTACAATCCGGCTATCACAGGGGCTTCATCCTGCTTGACCGTTTCGGCCTGAACAATAGAGGCCAGTGTAGACACTTCAAGAGGTGTCAAACCCATGGCAGTTGCCAGCGACTTGCGCTCATCATTCCAGAACCGGAGATATTCCTCATGCATCCGGGAGACTAGATCCTCAGGAAGGATATTGAAGTATACCTGGTAAGTGTTGGGGATGAACATGGCAACAATATTCTCCTTCGTAAAGCCCTCATTATTATTGCCGATGAAATCATCCAGCGCATCTTCAAACTCCTCAGAAGTGACGCCGATGTTTTTCGTAATCTTTTCCGCCAATTCGCTTCGCACCCTTACGTTGTTAAAGGTGATGTTGACAGGCTCTCCTTTGCCGCCCATCAGCGCTTCAATGGCCTCCGGATTGGTCATGTTATGGCGCAGCATATAACGACCTGGCTGGATGTTCCGGTCCAGTCTCTTCCACCTGGCCAGGAAACTGAAGGACACCATATCGTTGACAAAGTCCTGTTTGTGGATTTGTTCCAGTACCTGTTTGTAGGTCGTTCCTGACTTGATCACCAACATACGATCTTCGTGATCTACAAGAACATTCGGGGTATAATAGATCTGGTAGAAATAGAAAGTAAACGAGATCAGCAGCATCGAACCTACCAGGAAGGCGATCAGCCGGATCTTATGACGTTGGTCTTGCTTGTCAGTTGCTAAGGGTGCCATGGTCACAAAAAAGAACCACAAAATTAAGAAAACGCATGTGTATCAAAAGGTTTAGTTTTACAGCAAGATTTCTTTCTTCTTTTTCTTAACTACTGGTGATTGCTGAATTTCTTAGGATCCATCCGCACAACCCTGAGCCTCGCAAGATTGACAGGGCTGTAAAAATTCTCCGCGACAGCGGGGTTATCATCTACCCGACCGACACGGTCTATGGAATGGGTTGCCATCTGATGGACCGTAAAGCAGTTGAAAAACTGTGTCACCTGCAGAACATCAGGCCTCAGAAACTTGATCTCTCTTTTATCTGCAAGGATCTCAGTGATATCTCGCAGTATGCCAGGAATATTGATACGCCTACTTTCAAGATTCTGAAGAGATGTCTTCCCGGACCATTCACTTTCCTGCTGGAAGCCAGTACGGAGGTTCCAAAAATTCTGGGCGTCAACAAGAAGACCGTGGGTATTCGTGTTCCCAACCATCCCATCACCCTCGCTCTCGTTGGTGCTTTGGGTGAACCCTTGATGAGCGCATCCCTCAAGGATCTGGATCACATTAAGGAGTATTCAACGGATCCAGAAGAAATTTATGAACGATTCAAACACCGGGTGGATTTGGTTATTGATGGCGGCCCCGGCGGCATCATCCCTTCCACCATCATAGATTTTACATCCGGTCAAGCTGAGATAATCCGTCAGGGTCTTGGAGAGATTACACTTTAAAATTGCATGTCTTCTGTCCTGATTGAAGCACATTTCCTTCCCTCCCTGGAATATTGGTGTGCCGTCTCACCGCATAATGAAATCGTAATCGAGAAGTATGAGCACTTTGAAAAGCAGAGCCTGCGCAACCGCTGTTTCATAGTTACCACCCATGGACCTGCCAGGATCGGAATCCCGCTGACGGGAAAGCACGGCAAGACATACATTAAAGATGTTCGAATCGATTACACGATTCGTTGGGTCAACAACATGTGGAGAACCCTTACGTCGGCCTACATGAAGTCGCCTTACTTCGAACATTATGCTGACGATCTTCATGAAATCCTTTTCTCGAAGGAAAAATTCCTGCTGGACCTTAACCTCAGATTGCTGTCATTATGTCTGAAATGGATTGGTTGGAACAAGATTGTCAGCACTTCAACGGGCTACGTCGATTTCCCGGAAGATGGCTGTGAAGACCTCAGGAATGTCATTTCGGCCAAAAGCGGCTGTGAAAGCCGACCCTTTTACCATCCATTCCCATACCAGCAGGTATTTGGCAATAACTTTGCTGCCAACATGAGTGTGATTGATCTGGTGTTCTGCGCAGGGCCACAGAGCGGTGCGATTCTTAAAAAAGCAGGGGCCGCTTGAACAAATAGAAAAGCAGGGGCGTTTGTTAAGAGATCGGGGTCTGTTGCATTTAAGTACCTATCAGCCTACATTTATTAAATATTAAGGAGCGCTATAACATGGAAGCAAAGTTTTCTAACCGGGTTAAAGAAGTAATCTCCCTCAGCCGGGAGGAAGCCCTTCGGTTAGGACACGACTACATCGGCACGGAACATCTCATTTTGGGAATGATTCGTGAAGGTGAAGGTGTGGCCGTTGGTGTGTTGAAGAAACTTGGAGTTCCTATTGATGAACTCCGGAATGAAATAGAAAAAGTATCAAAAGGTACGGCTACTCATCAGGTAAAGAATCTATCGAATATTCCCCTGACGCGGGCATCCGAGAAGGTTCTCAAGATTACCTACCTGGAGGCTAAGGTGTTCAAAGCCCAGTTGATCGGCACAGAGCACCTGCTGTTGTCCATTCTTCGCGATCCGGATAACCTGGCAACACAGATACTGAACAAATTTGATGTTGCTTATGACGTTGTAAAAGAAATGCTTGAATACCAGCAGGAACACCCTACCGCCTCCCAGGATACAGATGATCCTGATGAAGATTCCTCCAAGATGTTTGGCGGCGGATCCGGTTCTGGCTCCGGCAGCGGCAAGGAAAAGAAAGGATCGGAGAAATCGCGCACACCCGTGCTTGACAACTTCGGACGGGATCTTACCAAACTTGCCGAAGATAACAAGCTTGATCCCATAGTAGGACGTGAAAAAGAAATTGAGCGTGTCGCTCAGATCCTCTCCAGGCGCAAGAAGAATAACCCGATTCTGATTGGCGAGCCCGGTGTGGGGAAAACTGCCATTGCTGAGGGGCTTGCGCTGAGAATCATCCAGAAGAAAGTTTCCCGCGTGCTTTTCGGCAAGCGGGTGGTCACGCTTGATCTTGCGTCGCTGGTGGCAGGTACTAAATACCGCGGCCAGTTTGAGGAGCGCATGAAGGCGGTGATGAATGAATTGGAGAAATCACAGGATGTCATTCTGTTCATAGATGAACTGCATACCATTGTAGGTGCAGGAGGTGCTTCCGGATCATTGGATGCCTCGAACATGTTCAAGCCCGCGCTTGCCCGCGGAGAAATCCAGTGCATTGGAGCCACCACGCTGGACGAGTACCGCCAATACATTGAAAAAGACGGAGCGCTCGCCCGTCGTTTCCAGATGGTGATGGTGGATTCCACAAGCGTTGAAGAGACCATACAAATTCTCGAGAACATCAAAGAGAAGTATGAAGATCATCACCATGTGACTTACACGAAAGAAGCCATTGATTCCTGTGTGAAGTTGTCTGATCGCTACATCAGCGACCGGTTCCTTCCCGACAAGGCCATTGACGTGCTGGACGAAGCCGGCGCCCGTGTTCACATCAATAACATTCATGTTCCCGAGGAGATTGTCAAACTCGAGGAAGCCATTGAAGATGTGAAGAAGGAAAAGAACAGGGTGGTTAAGAGTCAGAAGTACGAGGAAGCCGCTCAGTTGCGCGACAAAGAGAAGAAGCTCATCGAGCAGCTTGATCTGGCCAAAGCCCGGTGGGAAGAAAAGACCCGGACTGAAAAGTATACGGTTACGGAAGACAACGTTGCAGACGTCATCGGCATGATGACAGGTATTCCGACCAATCGCATTGCCCAGAAGGAAAGCAACAAGTTGCTGGGCATGGCCACGGAACTGTCCGGCAAGGTGATCGGCCAGGAAGAGGCGATCAAGAAATTGACCAAGGCCATTCAGCGCACCCGGGTCGGATTGAAAGATCCGCGCAAGCCTATTGGCTCCTTCATTTTCCTCGGCCCTACCGGAGTCGGGAAAACTGAACTTGCCAAGGTGCTTGCCACCTATCTCTTTGACAAAGAAGACGCATTGGTTCGCATCGACATGAGCGAGTACATGGAGAAGTTCTCCGTGTCCCGCCTCGTTGGAGCACCTCCCGGATATGTGGGTTATGAAGAAGGAGGTCAGCTTACCGAGAAGGTTCGCCGCAAGCCTTACAGCGTGGTCCTGCTTGATGAAATTGAAAAAGCACACCCGGATGTATTCAACATTCTTCTGCAAGTCCTGGACGACGGCATCCTGACCGATGGTCTTGGTCGCCGTGTGGATTTCCGCAACACCATTATCATCATGACTTCCAATATTGGTGTTCGTGATTTGAAAGATTTCGGAGCAGGTATCGGCTTTGCCACCAAATCAAGACAGGCCAGCGAAGAGGAAATAATGAAGAGCACCATCCAGAGCGCACTCCGGAAGGCTTTCTCTCCCGAATTCCTCAACCGCCTGGATGATGTGATTGTATTCAACTCCCTGCAACGCGAGCACATCCACAAGATCATTGATATCACACTCAGCAAACTGTTCAGCAGAATACTTGCTCTCGGCTATCATGTTGAGCTCACGGAGAAAGCAAAGGACTTTCTCGCTGAAAAAGGTTACGATCAGCAATTCGGCGCGCGGCCGCTGAACAGGGCCATCCAGAAATACCTGGAAGATCCCGTTGCCGAGGAAATCCTGAAAGGCGAAGTGGAAGAGGGCGGCACGATCATGGCGGATTATGACGGCAAGAGTGAAGTGCTCACCATCAAGGCCAAGAAGACAAAGGCCTCCAAGGAGAAGAACTGATCAGATTATTTACTGAACGAGGAAAAGGGGCTGCGGCCCCTTTCTTTTTGCTCTATCTATCGGCACGCGTTGCGTGCCGCGAAACAAACACTGCCCCTTCAGGGCAGGTACCGGTAAATTATAACCTTTGCGGTGCGCGTTGCACACCGCTAGACGTTAACCGAATTAAGGAAGCCCTGTAAGGGCGGAGTTTGTCGGGCGACACGCACCCTGTGTCTCGAAAATTCAATCCCACAGATATTGCTCATCATAACCAACTCCATATTTCTCAAGGAAAGAAATATACTCCTCTTTGAACGTCTTCTTTCTATGATGCTCATGTTGATTGTTCAAATATTCAATCAGGCGCGGCAAATCTGACTCTGCTACAGAAAACGCGCCGTACCCTCCCTGCCAGTAGAAGCTCTGAAACACATCACCTTTCGTCTTTATCCACTTTGAAGAATTTCCCTTCAATTTCTCCATGAATGTCGCCAGGGAAATTCTTTTGGACAGGTTACATAGAATGTGAACATGGTCATTATATCCGCCAATTTTCATGGGATAACATTCCAGCTCAGTACAGATTCCAATCATATAAAAATGAAGCTCCTTTTCAATGGACGGGTGAATAAAGGGCTCCCTCCGTTTCGTGCTGAAAACAATATGCAGATAATTCTTGACGAGCGTTTGTGCCATAGACCTATTGGATTTTAACCTGAACAAAATTCAGCACGTGAGACGGACCAACCGATTGGATTCCAACATGTTTTCCTTACAATTATCGCTAGCAAACTTCGCCCTTACAGGGCTGCAGTATTCTACTTCACATCTATCGGCACGCGTTGCGTGCCGCGAAACAAACACTGCCCCTTCAGGGCAGGTACATAAGCAAACGGTTTTGAATGCCCTGAAAGGGCATTGTTTATTTTGCGGTGCAAAGCGTACCGCTAAAGGTCAGTCGGATTATGGGAGCCCTGTAAGGGCGGATATGATGTCAATAAGACCCCGAATATTTCCGGATAAACCATTCCAACGAAACCAGCAGGAGCAGCATAAAGAAAATCCATTTGAGGTCTATGAGGGGATGAAAGACCTCTTCACTATGGAGGACCTGTTTCATTTCGGTTTTGCTGATGTCTTCTGCAAAACGGCCCATAGCTGATCCTTTGTAGAACTTGCCTCCTGTTTGACCGGCCAGTGTCCTGAGCAATGCAAAATCAGCGGTCAGATTCATCGATTCCTGATTTTGCTCCGTGACCAGAAACTCTCCCTTCACTTCCTGTTTCACTCCTTTGATTTCTGTGGACGCGCGGTACTGGTACACACCCGTTTTCAGGTTGCCGATCCTGTATCGCGTATTTCCGGCGCCGATAACGTAGTGATATCCCTGAACTGTGCCCTGCTCGTCCCTGAGCGAAATTTCCACGGTGTTCCCATAGACCGGCTCAAACAAGTCATTGTAAATCTGCGTTTCAAAAGAGACCGCCTCATCATCGGCAAATTCCTGCTGGATGGGGAAACACCTGAACTTACGTCTGTCGTCACGCGTGGCGAGGTA
>JBDHXU010000134.1:0-8181 GCA_039810905.1 Cyclobacteriaceae bacterium
TTCTTCATTTAATTCTTCTTCTCTGGTGCCGGCGTAATCATGATATGGGCCCGATGGGTGCCTGGGTCCATAAGCCAGGGCATTCCAGGCACCTCGGGTTTTAGGGGCAGGCCTGTGCTTTCTGCTGTAGCGTAAGGAATATAAACGACATACCGGAATTGAGCCTTTGTTATTTCACCGGTTGTCTTACTGAATCCGTCTTCAGGTCCATAGTAGACGAACAGCGTTGTCGGACCTTTCGGCATGATCAGTTTCCCTGCCTTCACTTCTTCCTCGCGGGTCTTGAGAATATCAGCGGGTGATTTTCCTTCCGCTCGCAAATCTCTGCCCCTGGCCATGAATGGATCCAGGCTTTTGTGATAGCAGCTCACATTAAGGCCGTCCTGTTTAGGATCATCGGTAAGGCACACCATGTCATTGGTTCCCTGGCGCAGCACCATCCACTTGCCGTTGGCATCATACCCATAAACGGTGGCGCCGGCACGCATGTCCACTGGCGCAGCGGCAACTGCCAGCTTGATTTGAACTTCTGCACTGGGATAGGTTTGAGCCATGCAGAATACCGGGCTAAGGAGGAGCAGACAAATCTTTTTCATACACTAAGAATTTTACCTAATGAAAATACGGATTTTATCCCTCATTCCGGCGTATTCGTCAACATTACTTTGACAATAATTAAATGTGCACTTACCTTCGGTAAAATTCTAAAGCCATGAAAAAGTTGACAACTATTATTCTCTCCATGGTCTTTCTCCTGGCCGTAGTAGCTGGATCAAATGCACAGGACAAAAAGGGTAAAGAACAGGGTAAGGAGAAAGGAAAAACTGCTCAAGGAGCAGAGAAGAATGAAAAAGGCATGAAAGAAAAAGATGAGCATGCAAAGGACCACAAAAAGGAAGGTGAAAAGGGCAAGGAAGGACAGATGAAGGGTAAAGAAAAAGAGAAAGAAAAGAAGAAAGGCTAGTACAGGTTAATTCAAGGAAAATGCCCGGTGATGCCGGGCATTTTTTGTTTTAGTTGCTCACACCGCTCGTCACTGCGCGCCCGTCATTCTGGTAGGGATAATCAAACAGGCCATGTTCCTTGATGGCAGCCTCCACTTTGTGCGGCACAAATTTCTCCCATCCAATCTCCCCTTTCCTTATCATGGCCAGCACATTGTCGGAAATGATGTGAAGATTGCTGATATTGGCATCCTGAATATCTTCCAGCTTGTTATTGTCCATCAGGTAGCGGAAAAGGTTCCTGGTAGTGGGCGACAGATGCTGTTCAAAGTCTTTCAGTGTCCAGAGATTGTGAGAATCAGCATGCCAGGCCGGATACACATAGATCTTTACGTTTGTTCCAAACAAAGAGGCGAAACTCTCCAGTATCCCTCCCCTGATATTCTCGTAGGTCTTTTCCTCAAAAATCTTCTTTAATGCATAGATACCAACTACAATGCCGATCTTTTTGCCTTTGGTGATCTTGGAGAGGTAATCTGTAAGGCGGTAGTATTCAAAGTAATTCGAAAGCAGCACCGTCTGGCCGAGGCTGCAGATGATGTCCGCGCGGTGCAGGAAGTCACGTTCGTCGATCTTTCCATCCGAGCTCAGGTCGTTCAGTGTCAACTCAGTCAGTACAACTATGCGCGACTTGTCGACGTCAGGTTCATTCTTGAAGTGCCTTCTGGAAGTCAGCAGCATGTCCACATTCACGTGCGTAACAGGGCGGAAGCGTCCGCGCAGAACCAGTACGTTCTTCTTGTACAATGTCTCCGACGGCTGCAATACCGTTCCATCCGGACCAAACATGGCAGCTTTAGACAATCCGTTCTTCACCAGTTTGAGTGCCATTAGCCTGTTGTCCACGTGGACAAAGTCGGGGCCAATGATTCTGAACATGTCGATCTCCACCCTCCGTGTGCTCAGGCCGTCGAGGAGTGACATCATGATTTGTTCTGGTTCTTCCAGAAACATGCAACCATACAGCATGTTTACACCCAGCACTCCTATGGCATATTGCTGCTGCAGCGGGTCATTGTCCCTCATGTTCACATGTATGACGCAGTCATTGTATTCACCTTTGGGATGTGTCTGGAAGCGCAGGCCGATCCAACCATGACCCTGGTTGGTCCTGTCGTAGTTCAATGCCTCGATGGTATCAGCAAATGCGAAGAAGCGGGTCTGCTCCACACGATGAGGGAGTCTTTCCCAGAGCAGAGAGTATTCGTGGTCCAGCATTTTGACCAGTCGATCCTCACAGACATACCGCTCACAGTGCCCATAGATGGCATCTGAGAATTGCATGTCGTAGGCAGAAATGGTCTTTGCAATTGTACCCGACGCACCGCCCACTTTGAAGAAGTTGGCAGCCACTTCCTGTCCGGCGCCAATTTCAGCAAAAGATCCATAAATGGTCTTGCTCAGGTTTATCTGCAATGCCTTCTCCTGCGTCGTCAACTGCTTGGTCTCCATTCTTGAAGCTTAAAAAATAGGCGTTTTACAAAGTTAATCTTCCCCTTCGCATAGTAAAGATACCATTTGACATTAAAAGTCACTGGAGCCGTTGCTGGGTACCTGCTGCTGGATGCTTGCGGCCAGAGGCCAGACTGCAGCTTTTGATTATTTTGCTTTAACGTCTATTTTGCCGGCCCAAACCAATCGTCATGTCGAACAGAGGCAACTTCTCCAGCAGAATAGGATTCATTTTGGCTGCCGCCGGATCGGCCGTAGGACTCGGCAACATCTGGCGATTCCCGTTTCTTGCGGGAACCAACGGCGGGGCCGGATTCCTGTTCATCTACCTCGTCTGCATCGCGACACTCTGTGTTCCTGTAATGATTGGCGAGATCGCCATCGGTCGCCGTGCGCTAAGCGATGCGTATGGTTCATACAACAAATTGGGCGGAGGGAAATGGGGTTACCTGGGTTTGTACGGAATCCTTGCCGGGGTGTTTATCCTCTCCTACTACAACGTAGTCGCGGGCTGGGCCTTTGGCTACTTTATTGAAATCTGTTTTGGCAATCTTCTCAACCACCAGGACTTTGGAAGCTTTTTCGGCGAATATGTCAATCAGATCGGTCCGCTGTTTCTTTTCTCCTTGGGTTTCATGGTGATGACCGCAGTCATCGTTTCACAGGGAATCGCGAAAGGAATTGAAGCCGCAAACAAGATCATGATGCCAGGTCTTTACCTGATTCTCATCGGCATCATTATATATAGCCTTACTCTCCCCAATGCGGGCGCCGGAGTCAACTTCTACCTGGTGCCACAGCTGAATGAAATTACTTCCAAGACCATCTTTTATGCACTTTGCCAGGCATTCTTTTCTCTTTCTCTGGGGATGGGCTGTTTGATCACCTATGGTTCGTACGTCACCAAAGACCAGAACATCGTAAAGTCGGCTGCCATCATCTCCATCGCCGATACCTCGGTGGCATTTCTAGCAGGATTGATGGTTTTCCCCCTTGTATTCTCGCTCGGCGCTGAGCCCGGACAAGGCCCCAAACTTATCTTCGTGATTCTTACCCAGGCTTTTCAGCAAATGGGGCCTCTGACCGGCCGGATTGTTGGAAGTGCATTCTTCCTTCTGATATGCTTTGCGGCACTTACTTCCACCATTTCGTTGCTTGAAGTACCCGTGGCCTACCTGGTTGACCAGAAGAAATTCCCGCGCAAAGCAGTAGTTTGGTCGATGGCCGGCGTAATCTTTCTGTTGGGACTCCCCAGCATGTTCAGCCAGGGAATAGTTCCATTCCTGAATAAGCTTCCCATTCACAATACACCGGACATGCTCTCTCTTATTTCTGATTTGTGCGACATTGCTCTCGTTAGTGGCGGCTGCCTCATGACCATCTTCATCAGAAACCGGTGGAAGATCGAAAACCTTCATGAAGAACTTTCCATCGGCAATCCCGGGTACATGGGATCATGGCTCAAAAGTTACGTCCACTACACGATCATGTACATCTGCCCTGTTCTGCTGGGCATCATGTCCGTACTCGTCATTACGGATAAGTTCTTCGGCCTGGAGTGGCTGTGGGGATAGGGAATAGTTCCTGGTTTCTGGTTCCTGGTTTCTTGTTGGTGCAGACCAGAAACCAGAAACCAGAAACGAGAAACAATAAACCTCTACTCCACCCAGTCTGCTACAAAAAGATTTGTATCCCTTGTCCCTTTATTGTGTCGATTGGAGGAGAAGATGATCCTCTTGCCATCGGGTGAGAACATGGGGAAGGAATCAAATACTTTGTCGTAGGTAATCTGCTCAAGTCCTGATCCGTCTTGATTGATCATGAACAGGTTGAACTCGAACCCGCGGGTTCCTTTGTGGTTAGAACTGAAGATAATCTTCTTCCCGGAGGGATGATAGAACGGAGCCCAGTTGGCTTTACCTAAATGAGTGATCTGCTTCAGATCAGAACCATCGGCATTGCACGTAAAGATTTCCATTGCAGTTGGCGCGACCAATCCTTGCTTCAAGTAGTCCTGATATTCCTTCTTCTGCTCTTCAGTGGTGAAGCGAGAGGCGCGGAAGACGATCTTCTTTCCATCAGGAGAAAAAAATGCGCCACCGTCATATCCGAGTTCATGCGTGATCTGTTTTACATTCTTACCGTCGACGTCCATGGTGTAGAGATCAAGGTCTCCGTTTCGCGTGGATGTGAAAACAATCTTGTCTCCTTTCGGTGACAGGGTGGCTTCTGCATCATACCCAGGTGTGTTAGTCAGTTGACGTATGACCTTACCATTCAGGTCAGCAACATAGATGTCATAGGAATCATAAACCGGCCAAAGGTACTTGCCCCCGGGCTTACGTTCTGGTTCAGGAGGGCAATCCTTGCCGCCTGCATGTGTGGACGCGTACAGGATGCTCTTGTTGCCTGGCATGAAGTACGCGCATGTAGTTCTGCCCAGACCCGTACTGATCAATTGAGGCCTATTTCCCCTCCTCAGGTCCTGGCCGTTGATGTTCATGTAGAATATCTGGTCGCATTGCAGTCCCCATGCTTTGTTGTTCGACTGGAAGCTGACCATTTTCCCGTTGAAACTCCAATATGCCTCAGCATTGTCACCGCCGAAAGTGAGCTGTCTCATATTTTTCAGGTGCTTCTCTTCGGGATAGCGGAGGGAATCGGCCGATTGGGCGAAGAGCACGGTGACTGACAGTGTGAGTATCAGAGTTAGTGATGATCTCATGATTGTATACTGGTTAGTGGTTAGTAGTAAGTAGTAAGTGGTGAATACAGCTGGCCTTAGGCCACCTTTGCTTCCACGTCTTTGAGTGCACGGCGAAGAATTTTGCCCACATTGGTCTTGGGTAGTTCGGTGCGGAATTCGAAATAGCGCGGCACTTTGTAATTGGTGAGGTTCGAATGACAGAAGGATTTCAATTCTTCTTCCGACAGCGTTCCGTCGCGTTTGACAATGAAGGCTTTGATCACTTCTCCTGATTTGGCATCAGGAACACCAATAGCGGCAACCTCAAGCACCTTCGGATGAGAAGCGATCACATTCTCAATCTCGTTCGGGTAAACATTAAAGCCTGAGACTTTGATCATATCCTTCTTGCGGTCCACAATTTTGAAGAAGCCCTCTTCATCCATCACACCGATGTCGCCTGTCCTGAACCATTCGCCATGGAAGAACACTCCTTCATTGTCTTTCTGCCAGTATCCACGCATGACCTGGGGGCCTTTGGCGCAAATTTCCCCGGGTTGCCCCTGTGGTACCCTGTTACCGTTGTCATCCATAATGGCAATCTCCGTGCTGGGCATCGGCAACCCTATCGTTCCCCGTTTGTGGTGGCCGTCCAACGGATTGCAGCACAGTACAGGGGATGTTTCGCTAAGTCCGTAACCTTCCACGATGGAAGTACCCGTAACTTCTTCCCACTTGTTGGCAACAGCATCCTGAACCGCCATGGCACCGCCCACCGCTCCCATCAGGTAGTTGAAATCGCACTCTTTGAATCCAGGGTTATTGAGAAGTCCGTTAAACAAGGTGTTCACGCCTGTAACGATAGTGAATTTGTGCTTCTTCAGTTCTTTTACAAAACCAGGAATATCCCTCGGATTGGTTATCAAAACATTCTTTACCCCCGAGGAGTACATCAGTACACCATTAACGGTAAGTCCGAAAATATGATACATCGGAATGGCCGTAATTATAATGTCAGACCGGTTCTCCGTCATCCACGGTTTGAACCAATGGGTGATCATGATATTGTGTGCCAGGATGTTCCTGTGTGACAGTTGTGCACCCTTGGCCACACCGGTAGTTCCTCCTGTATACTGCAACACCGCCAGGTCTTCTGGCTGAATCTGTATCTTGTCCAGTTTGAGTTTGGCCCCATCGCTCAATACCTTATTAAAAGTGATGGCGCCTGGCAGCTTGAAGGCTGGTACCAGTTTCTTCACTCTCCTGACAACAAAGTTTACCAGTGCGCCGCGGAACCCACCGAGCATGTCGCCCATGCTGGTCACGATCACGTGCTTAGCGGGAATGCGGGGCCGGATCGCTTCAAGGTTGGCGGCAAAGTTTTCCAGGATTACTATGGCCGAAACACCGGCATCGGTAAACTGGTGCTCCATTTCCCGCGAGGTGTACAACGGATTCGTGTTCACCACCACGAGGCCTGCCTTCAATGCGCCAATGAAGGCGACAGGAAATTGAAGAAGGTTTGGCAGTTGAATAGCGATTCGTTCTCCTTTCTGAAGCTGCAGAGTCTTCTGGAGGTACGCAGCAAAGGCGTCGGAAAGCTGGTTAACTTCTTCAAACGTCAGCGACGCGTCCATGTTGACGAAGGCGGTGCGGTTTTTGAACTGGCGGCTGGCGGTTTCAAAGAGTTCAACCAGTGAGTTGTACTCAAGAGGACCTATCTCATTTGGAGTCCCGTTAGGGTATTTACCAAACCAGGGAAAATCAGGAGTCATTGCCCACGAAGATGGTCAAGAAACGCTTGTTTTGAAATACCGGCAAATAAAAAAGCCCCTCATGAGAGGGGCTTGTGTTGCTGTAGAGGGAGGGCTCGAACCTCCACGGGGCAGTTAGCTACAGGACAAGAATAAACTTTAGTGGTCAACCCGTTATCCTGCGTTTTTCCTGGACTCCCCACCCCCGAGACAGGAGGGCTTGTCTGCCAATTTCAACACCCTACATTGTGATTGATGGTACAAAGTAAAGGGATTACTATATGTTCATTCAACAAAATGAATAAAACATTGCAACCTATTTAATAAATAGTATATATTTTTGAATATTTAATATAATCAGGTTGATATGAAGCCTCATAATTATGAAGTTGATAATACGGATCTCAAGATTTTGTCCATACTCATGGAAGATGCAAAGAAGCCGTATACCGAGGTCGCCAGAAAGGTGGCCGTTTCACAGGGAACAGTCCATGTAAGGATGAACAAGATGGCCGAGGCTGGCATCATTGAGAAGACTACGCTCAAAATCAATTATGCCAAACTGGGTTATGACATAACAGCATTCATTGGTATTTACTTGGAAAAGAGTGCCTTATACGAAAGTGTGCTAGCAAAACTCAAAGGGATCCAGGAGATCACCAACATCCACTACACTACTGGTAACTATTCCATGTTTGTGAAGATTCACTGCCGGGACACCAATCACCTCAAAGAGGTATTGCACGAGAAGATGCAGCAAGTCGATGGGATTGAGCGAACTGAAACGATGATTTCGCTGGAAGAGAGCTTGGACAGAAGCATCATTTAGCACTGAGGTACGCAAATACCGCCCATCACCTCATAATTGTCTAGACTTCCGGATTAGCCTTAATAGAGGCCCAAGACCACGTTTTCCCATTATTTTGAGAACAAACAGAACCTTGTGAGTGGATATTTGTTGGTATTTTTGACCTTTATTTGAAATCAGTCTAATTATTAAATGGCCAAGGACAACCAGATCCTGGAAGAAATAACCTCCCGCGAATATGAGCACGGATGGACAGTCAACCTTGAGGCAGACTCGGCGCCCAAGGGATTGAATGAAGATATCGTTCGCTTCATTTCCAGGAAGAAACAGGAACCAGAATGGTTGTTGGAATGGCGTCTAAAAGCATACCGCGCCTGGCTCACCATGAAAGAACCGAGGTGGCCCAATGTCACCTATCCAGCTATCGATTACCAGGACATTATATATTATTCCGCACCCAAGCAAAAAGCTTCTCCT
>JBDHXU010000135.1:0-8134 GCA_039810905.1 Cyclobacteriaceae bacterium
AGATAGGGAAACCGCTAGGTATAGACATCAAGGAAAAGAAGATGACGCTCCCCCTGATTTATGCCTTGTCAAAGGCAGGCTGGAATGATAAACGCAGGATAATCAGCATTGTGAAGCACCACAGCGAAAAGCCGAAGAAGGTAAGGGAAGTGATAGACTATGTAAGATCCTCCGGCGGGATAGAGTATGCGCAAAGGGTGATGAACAATTATCACCACAAGGCACTGGCGTTGTTGAATGAATTCCCTGACTCCGTCTACCGGCAGTCACTTTCCCGACTGGTGCAGTTTACTATCGAGCGTGCTGTTTAGCACCCATTCGATCGCGTCCGGCTTCCAGTATGGCATAGTCTTTCCAATGCCGGTATGTTTCCGGATCCAGCATGGCGCCCGCAGCACCTGTATTGTTGGGGGCAAAGTTTCCTTCCTGTGCCCACCATTTCCTTGCATTTTCTTTGGCAAGTCCCTTGTCCACGTCAAAGTAGCTGATCACGGAATCTGAGACCATCCAGGGCTTCTCAACTGATGCATACTTGTCGAAAATCATGGAGCGCATCTGCGTGCCGCTGGACTGATTATTGAAGTGAGATACGGTGTAGGACAAGGTCTCAGGTTCTGTCATCACCATGTCCCAGTATTTCTTGCTGGCCACAACCTGTGCAGTGGTGAGGAGGTAACCAAAGCCCTTTTCTATCGGTTCTTTGGTGATAGGGCAATTGGCCCTAAATTCTTTCTTTTTCTTGCCGAAGATCGTTTCCAGGAGTGCCATAAGCTGGTTGTTGTACATCTTAGATACTTGCCTGGAGGCAAATAGTTGCATCTGCCGCATTATTTTTTGTAAAAAGTGGTCTGAACCGTCAGAATTGCACCCTGAACGGGAATGCGGAGTCGATGCCGTTAATCTCCCTTTGACTTCGGAATGGTCTTCCTGACGAGGAACTTCTCGTAGTTCATAAAGAATTCTTCCAGTTTCTCGGCCGGGATGCCTTTGGCTATAATCTTACGCTTGTCATCCAGCACATAAAGACTTGGGGTAGTTTCAGCATAGTACAACTTGCTATAGGGACCCACATAACTCCGTGGGCCGTTGACCGTTATCCATGTCATCTTCATCTCCTTCACATAGTCTTTCATTTTTTGCATGGAAGTGTCGGCACTGACTGCATAAACCTCAAGATTGAACTTCGCCTTGTTCTTGTTGTAGAAGCTGACCAGTTTTGGCGACTCCTCGCGGCAATGACCGCAGTCCGGATCAAAGATGTAGAGAATTGTATAGCGGGTTTTGAGGTCATACATGGAACGAGGTTTCAAGTGCTCATCCTGCATTACCAGGTTAGCGCCTGTCTTGCCAATCAAACTCGGGCGTAGTTTGTCAGCGTATTCCTTCAGATTTTTCTTCAGGGTCGCGTTGATCCAGAAGTCCATTATTCCGCTTGCGTAATACTTGTCATAAAGTCTTACGTAAACCTCATCAAGCCCCATGATGGTGGGACGCTGATATTTATACACGCAGATCCAAACGATGTACTTGTAGGTCTCTTGATTCTTCTTGGCTTTTAGCGCAATCCCATCGATGGCTGCCATGATGCTGTCAGGGGTTTGGAAAAACAGCTTATCAAGGTATTCATATACTTTTTCCTGGTAGAAAGGTTTGGGCAATCGTATAAGTGCATCGTCGGCGAGGTCGAAATAGTCGAAGAAATGCTCCCGGTAATACCGCAGTTGGAACGTGGAGTCCACAGTGCCGTCGGCTCTTTTGGGAGGGTCGGGCACCTGGATGGGTTTTGTGATTTGAATGAGTCTGGCAGTGAGTGATTTGGGGCTTTTGGCAATCAACCCATCCTGATAGGCCATCACATTGTCGGATATTTTGGCATAGGCCTCCCGTGCAGGTTTCTTCTCTTCTTCTGTCTTGGTGCTGTCTTTGATAATCTTGATATAGGGCTCGCTTTCTTCGCGCTTGACCTGGTTATAACGGAGGTTGTCGAAGAAGAGCTGATTGTCGTCGTCTCCCTTGACCACCATGTTCTTGACGTAGTCGGCTCTATCTGTAGTAAGTGAGAAGCGCTGTTTTTCGCTGACCACGAACTGGAATATCCAGCTCTGTCCGAGTACCACCATATACACACCCTGCGGCAGGGCTTCTTTACCGTCAAATACGAAATCACCATTGTGATTGACCTGGGCAGTGTCTTTGACATAGGTGGTTTCACCATAATAATAGCCGAGGTAGACCGTTGTGTCCTTCAGTCCCTTGAGGTGCATGTCTATTTTGTATCCGGGTGTTTGGGCCCAGGCACAGAGGGACAGGTACAGGGCAAAACCTAATGTCAACAGCGCTCTTTTCATATTCCCAAAGGACGCAAATTTCTTATTTTTCCATTCAACGGCAATTAATGTTCCAGTTTTGCAAGAGGTGACCCCGATAGGACTTGGTCGCGATTTTGGTTTATTTTTGCTGCCCCGGAAATGGCGATAGAAGTAAAAGATTTAACAAAGTATTACGGAGTCCAGCACGCTCTGGATGGCATTTCTTTCTCTATAAACAAGGGGGAGATAGTAGGTTTTCTTGGCCCCAACGGCGCGGGCAAATCCACAACCATGAAGATTCTCACAGGCTACCTGGCGCCAACATCAGGGGTAGCTGCTGTTGAAGGTATCAATGTGTCAGAGGACCCACAGCGTGTAAAGCATCAGACCGGCTACCTGCCTGAACACAATCCTCTCTATCATGACATGTATGTTCACGAGTACCTGGAATTTGCAGCGGGCATTTGTGGCCTGGCATCCGGAATGGCTCGAAAGAAGGCAGGTGAAATGGTAAGCCTGTGTGGACTATCATTGGAGCAGAACAAAAAGATCGGGGCCTTGTCAAAAGGATATCGGCAACGTGTGGGTCTGGCACAGGCCCTCATCCACAATCCGAACGTGTTGATATTGGATGAACCCACATCCGGCCTTGACCCAAACCAATTGGTTGAAATCCGGAGGCTCATCAAAGACATCAGCCGCGAAAAGACCGTACTCTTTTCCACTCACATTCTCCAGGAAGCGGAGGCCTTGTGTGACCGTGTCATTGTTATTAATCGCGGTGTTATTGTTGCCGATGATCTGCTCCACAAACTCCGGGCGGGAAAAGGTGGTACACTCCTCGTTGAATTTGGTCACCCGGTACGTGCGGAAGATCTGCAGGCGCTGCCAGGTGTCGAGCGGGTTGAGTCTGCAGGTGAGAACCGCTTCCGCATTCATGCAGCCTCCGGACAGGACATCCGGGGCGAACTCACAAGATTTGCTGCGCGTGAAAACAAAACCTTGCTGGAACTCCGTCAGGAAGAGAATTCGCTAGAGGCGATCTTTAGCCGTTTGACTCAGTTGTCCGTAACAGAATCAGCCTCATGATCCGGATTTTTTTTAAAGAGCTGAACGGCTTCCTGGACTCTGTGATCGGCTACATGGTGATGGGCGTATTCCTGGTTGCTATTGGATTGCTCACCTGGGTATTTCCTGATACTTCTGTGCTTGATTATGGCTATGCCGATATGGATACACTTTTTTCTGTGGGTCCATATGTACTCATCTTTCTTATTCCTGCTATTACGATGCGGAGCTTTGCAGAAGAAAAGAAACTGGGCACACTGGAATGGCTGCTCACCAAGCCGGTGACAGAGTGGAACCTGGTGTTTGGGAAATTCATGGCCAGCATGGCGCTTGTCATGGTTTGCTTGTTGCCAACGCTGATCTATTATTACTCCCTGCGACAGCTGGGAAACCCCATTGGAAACATTGACACACCAGGTATTGCCGGCTCTTATTTGGGACTGCTACTCTTGAGCAGTGTCTTCTGCGCAATAGGGGTGCTGGGATCCGCACTCACGGCAAGCCAGATTGTGTCCTTTATTTTGTCGGCCTTTCTCTGTCTGACCTTCTACACCGGTCTCGATGAGGTGGCCCAGCTTTTGAACAGTGGTCAGCAGGCACTGTGGGTGAAGCAAATGGGAATGCTCTATCACTATGATGCGATGAGCAAAGGCCTGATCGACACGCGCGATATGGTGTACTTTCTCAGCCTGACGGGCGTGCTTCTGCTGGGAACCAGGACTATCTTGTCAGGAAGGTCATGGTGAAATGGTCACAGCGAAAATGGAGTGACGTGCTATGGCTGGCGAACGGCCTGGTGCTAGCGGTTGTTTTGAATCAACTCGCAAGTCTTTACTTTTTTCGACTGGATCTTACAGAAGAGAAACGCTACAGCATCAAGGCTCAGACAAAGGAACTCCTTCAGGGATTGGATGATGATGTTTATGTGGAGGTCTTCCTGGAAGGCGACCTGAATGCCGGCTTCCGTCGTTTGAGAAAAGGTATCCGTGAAACGTTGGAAGAATTCCGCATCTATTCTAACAACAAAGTACATTATACTTTTACCGATCCCGCTACCGCCGCAGGAAAAAAAGCACAGCAGGAATTCATGGCCTCCCTTTCTGCCAAAGGGATTCAGCCCATGAATGTCATTGAGAATAAGGATGGCAAACGGACAGAGAAGCTCGTTTTCCCCGGAGCACTGGTTTCCTATGGCGGAGCCGAAACCGGCGTGATGTTGCTGAAGGGAAACAGGACACAGAGTTCCCAGGAAGTCCTTAACCAGTCGGTTGAAGGGATTGAGTTTGAGATTGCCAGTGCAATCCATAAACTGTCGGCAGCCCAACGTAAACAAATTGGATGGATGACGGGTCACGGTGAGGGTGAAGGACTGACCACGGCAGGAATTCGCAGTGCCCTTCTGGATTCCTATGATGTGCACATGGTCAGCCTGGATGAGGAGTCCAAACTGAATAAGTATAATGTGATGATCGTGGCGAAACCGACCCGGATTTTTTCAGAACGTCACAAGTACCTCCTGGACCAATACCTTCTGCATGGTGGAAAGTTGCTCTGGTTTGTCGATGAGTTGGAGGTGAACATGGACAGTGTGTCCACCGACAACTACTTTGCCTTTCCGTACAAGCTGAATATTGAGGACCAGTTGTTTCGCTACGGCGTGAGGATCAACATGGATCTGGTTCAGGACCGGGTATCACTCCTGTCACCTGTGGTGACGGGATCACTAAACGGTCAACCGCAGATCACAACCATGGAGTGGCCGCTGTTCCCGATGGTCAATCAGTATGCCGATCATCCGGTCACTCGTAACCTGGACGCAGTGGCCATGCATTTCGCCAGCAGCATGGATACGGTGAAGGCACCAGGAGTGAAAAAAACGCCGCTTATCTTCTCTTCGCCATATTCCCGGAAGACAGCAGCGCCGGTAAAGGTCAGTATAAATGACCTTCGCAAAGAAATGAAGCCGGAGAATTTCCAGTCGGGCCCTTATGTGATGGGATACCTCCTGGAAGGCAGATTCACTTCGCTTTACCGCAACAGGTTCCTGCCAGAAAGCGTAGATAGCACAGGCTTCCGGAGGGAGGGTGAGTCCAGCATGATCGTCGTTTCCGACGGTGACCTGGCCAGAAACGAAGTGAACATAAGAACCGGTCAGACCCAGGAGCCTGGCTTCGATAGTTACACGGGCAGGACGTTTGCAAACAAAGACCTTATCATGAATATGGTGGACTGGCTGGCAGACGATACCGGTTTGATCAATCTTCGCGTGAAGGAGGTAAAGATCAGACCGCTCGACAAAGAGAAAGTCAGCACACAAAAATCCGCGTGGCAGTTGCTGAACGTGGCCGGACCCGTTCTGGTGATCCTATTGCTGGGTTGGGTGAAGTCATGGATCCGCAGGAAAGTCTACACACAGTTTGAGGTGAATGAAAGATGAACAGCAGGAATAGAATACTGATCATCTCATTGGCAGGACTCCTGGTGATGTCGTTGTTGCTTGCCTGGTTTGGCAGAGAAAGGGAAAAGAGTGAAGTGGATAAGAAGATGTTCAGGGTAGTCGATTCTGAGAAGATCGATCAGGTGATTCTTAAATCGCCCTCTTCACAAGTTGATTTGAAATTTGAGAACTCGCGTTGGCGGGTAAACGGTCAATGGGATGCCGATCCTCAAATGATCAAAGTCTTATTCGCCATGTTACGACAAGTTGAGCCTCGAAGGCCTGTGGCCGCACAACTTAGAGACTCTGTCAGAGGAGCGATGTCACAGTCAGGGGTCAGGGTTACGCTGTTTGCGGAGGGAATTAACCGGATGACTTTTTACGAGGCAGGGAACGATCAAAAGACCGAGACATATTTTATAAAGGATGGCGATGAGCAGCCGTGGCTGGTTGCCATACCCGGTTATCGCGTGTACGTTGGCGGTGTACTGGAGCTTGATGATTACGGATGGAGAAACAAACGAATATTTGACTTCAGGTGGAATACGTTCAAATCGCTGACTGCTTCATACCCTGGCGAACCGGCACAGGGATTCGAGGTGGAGATGAAGGATCATTTTTTCGGTATAAAGGGAATAGATGCGGATACGACGAAACTCAACAATTACCTCGATGCCGTTTCGCTGCTGTTTGCGAGCCGTTATCTAAGAGATGCCGGCGCAGATTCAGTCTCAGGCCGGAAGATCGGTGCACACATCGAGGTGAAAGACATCGGGAACCGTATATACACCCTGGATATTTTTGCTCCGGCGGCAGGGGACAAGGAGATTTTCGGTAAGACCGGTGCCGGGGATGTGGTTGCATTTGAACGCCGGAGTCTTTCTGATATCCTCAGGAGAAAGACTTGGTTTCTTCCCCGCTGAGCGTTTTTCAGGTACGCTTCATTCGTTTTAGGAAATGCATTTTCTTCCTAACTTAGCGCACCAACAACCATAACCACTCGAATTAAATGAAGTTCATCGTCAACTCCAGCTACCTGCTGAAGCAGCTCTCGTATATCAATGGTGTGATCACAACCAACCCCGTCGTACCCATCCTTGAAAACTTCCTTTTCGAGATTGACAAGAACCATTTGACGGTCACTGCATCTGATCTGCAGACTTCCATGATCACGGATATTACCGTGGAATCCAAGGAGAGGGGAAGTATCGCCGTGCCGGCCCGGATACTGCTGGACACGTTGAAAAACCTGCCGGATCAGCCAGTTACGTTTTCGATAGATGATTCCACATACAGCATCGAACTGAGCTCCGATAACGGCAGGTACAAACTGTCAGGCGAGAACGCGACCGACTTTCCTAAAGTACCGTCGGTCAGCAACGACTACTCTGCTTCTATATCATCGGATGTCCTTTCGCGGGCCATTAACAATACCATATTTGCCACCAGTAATGATGAACTCCGTCCTGCTATGACGGGTGTATACGTCAACCTCGGAGACAAGAACACCACTTTTGTGGCCACCGATGGGCACCGCCTGGTGCGTTACCGCCGCACAGACGTGAAATCGGATTCATCCAGTTCGATCATTATTCCCCGCAAGGCCCTTAATCTCCTCAAAGCCACACTGCCTTCAGAGAATACAGATGTGACGCTGGACTTCAACAGTGCCAATGCCTTCTTCCGTTTTGGAAGCATCAAGATGATCTGCCGCCTTATTGATGAGCGCTTCCCTGATTATGAGAATGTGATTCCCACTTCCAGCTCCATCAAGATGGCCATCAACCGCGCTGATTTCCTGAGTTCACTGAAGCGGATCAGCATCTATGCAAACAAGACTACGCACCAGGTGAGGCTGAAAATCACAGGTAGCCAGCTGCAGGTTTCTGCAGAAGACCTCGATTTCTCCAACGAAGCGAATGAGCGACTGACTTGCGAGCATGAGGGAGAGGATATTGAGATTGGTTTCAATGCACGATTCATGATCGAAATGCTGAGCAACCTCGATACCGATCAGATCAAGCTCAACATGACAGCGCCCAACAAGGCTGGCGTTATCCTTCCCGCAGAAAAGGACAAGAACGAGGATATTCTCATGCTGGTGATGCCGGTGATGCTGAATCAGTATGTCTAGTTGGACTGGGCACAACTAGAAAGAATCCCCCAAAACCGGCTAAACCTGATTGGTCTACTTTTGATCGCCCGCGCTTTGAATCTTTGCGAGCACTAATTAAATTTGATTATTGTATTTCCTTAACCTAAACCTATTAATGGAGATGCAGGAAAGCCCTGGTTCACGCCGGGGCTTTTTTTGTGAGGT
>JBDHXU010000136.1:0-8128 GCA_039810905.1 Cyclobacteriaceae bacterium
TTCATTTGCGAAAAGTACCAGGTCACGTTGCCGCAAGGCTTTGATCTGGCAAGGGAGGTAATGGCAGGCCGCATAGAACAACTGGTCAGAAGCAATATCGGTGGCGACGAGCAGCGGATTACAAGTTCGCACACAAGGCACAGCGATATCACCTTCAAACATGTTTTGCTTCCGGTCTACATCAGCGCCTTCAGGTTCAAAGGCAAAGTGTTCCGGTTTCTGGTGAATGCACGAACAGGTGAAGTACAGGGTGAGCGGCCATGGAGCGCAGCCAAGATTGCACTGGCCATTATTTTTGGATTGGTCATCATCTGGATCATTTACTCACTTGCCAACTAGGGGAACCATTTTATCGCTGATCTGCGTTAGAAGAGGAGTATGAAAGCCATTCCTGCACCATTTATGTGGGCCATCCGAAAGGCTGCTGCTATTACAGGTAACAAGGGCAGAAGCATCGCCTTGCTTCTGCAAGTAGTTCAGAAAGTAAGATCAACTAAATGGGATCAGGCTCAATGGCAACTAATCAAGACAGATCTGTTTACTGCCGGAAAGATGCTGAGAGAGCACGCCACGGGTCGATACCGCATGCGTTCCTCGCGCTTGCTTCTGATCCTGTCAGGGGCATTGATTTACTTCGTCAACCCGATGGACCTGATACCTGATTATTTGATCGGGGCAGGATTTGTGGACGATTTTGCAGTATTGACCTGGGTCTTCCGTGCTGGCCAAGAGGAAATCAAACGGTTCAGGGTTCAATACGGAATGTTTGCACCAGAAGTGATTGCCAGCTACCAGTAGGTAGGGCATTCCAGCCCTTTGTGAAACCGGGCTATTTTTATCCTGTAATTGATCATCAATTCATGGGACTCATTTGAAAACCGGTTCAGCTGGGAGGTAGTGAAGTCGTAAGCATAGCCCACATGAAAGTTGTCGTTGATCTGGAGCTCAAACAACCCCACAATTGCGTCATTCAATCTGGATGAAACCCCTAATCCCACCGGCCAAGATGGGTCACAGCACGCATGATCGCGACAAGAAGAAGAAATAACGGATCCCTCAGATCCAGTTGAGTTCATTCCTGATATTCCGTTCAATCTGCATGCTCAATTGCGGTATCCATTTTTTACCGTAAAGAAGGCACACTGCCATTACTGAACCACCAATAAAGAAACTCACCTCCGTTAACAGAAGCCTTTCCCCGAAATAGAACAATAGGAGAGCCGGCACAAGCCAAAGTACCCCCACAGCGATTTTGAGGGCAATCAGGATAAATTTCAGGCGTTGTTCAGTTCTTTCACGCACGATGTCATCGGCTATTTTGGAGGCATCTTCAATAGTTTGATGGGCTAATTGTGAAACCCGGGTTGGTTCAGCACCCGGCGGTACGTGAGGGACTTGGACTTCCATTGGACCTTTACTCTAAGATCTGATTTGCGGTTTAGGCAAAGTCAAGTTAAATAGTTTTGAATCAGACCTCGAAGCCGGGCATTGAGTGTTTTAGACCGTTGAAATAAAAAAAGGGCCCGGAGGCCCTTTCCAAAGAATGCTCTTTTGCTCAGCCCTTCTTTTTCTCGCAATGCAACCTATGACGGAGCAGCCAGAAAATCTTGTCCGACAAGTCGCTGTTACCATCCGGGTCATTGGGATAAATGGAGATGGTCCCGTCATTGTTTCCATCCTTCGCCAGGGAAAGATCCACGCCTCCGTTAACCACACTCAGGATTCTGTCCATCTCCAGATGGATGGCCACCTTGACCGCCGAGCCTGCCGCGGCGAGTGAAGTACTGTCGTTGAACTTGGCTCCAAAACGGGTATCCCCATTGTGCCAGAATACAAATGGCTTGGTGCCCACCGTTCCGGTAACGGAAATTGACTTCCCCTTCATGTCGCCGTCCATCAGGCTGGGCGCAACCTTGAAACTTACGCGTTCATATTTTGCATTGGGAACATTCAGGGAGGCAATGACCTGATCTGCAAAAGCACCGCCATTCAACAAATCGACAATGTATGGACCTTTCAACCTCTGTTGTCCGTCATCATGATAGGCTGAGTCCTTTTTAAAGTGCTCATCCTGATGATCGTAGTCAAAATGAATATCCTTTACGTTCACTTTTACATCAGAGAGTGTCACGGTTGTTGTCGAAGCCGTCGCTGCTCTTCCGCCAATTGTAGTTGTGCCGGTGGGAGTTGTCGCAGACATGGTCAAAGACACTCCTGTTGTTGCAGAAGGTCCCGAACTGTTTGAACAACTCATGGTGAGGAATGAGAATAAAGCCAGTAAAGCGATTGATCTTAAGGTTTTGGTCATATGATTGATTTCTGATTTAACGTTTGTAAATCCAAAAGAATTATTGGCAGTAACCCAAAGGTCTCAGGACTGGTTCCAATCTGTAAATTTTGGCCATCTTTCAGGATAAATTGCGTAATTCCGTTACGAACAATGCGTAGTAGTACATCCATAGAAATCAGGTTTCGCTGCTGGGTCGATATCGGTGGTAAGAAATTCTTCGGGCCAGGTCCCGCCGAACTCCTGGAGGGAATCGAATCCACAGGCTCTATCGCTCAGTCAGCTAAGCTGATGGGGCTCTCTTATAAAAAAGCATGGAGCATGGTCACTGTGCTCAACAGCAAAGGCAAGGCCCCATACATTCTTCTTCAAAAAGGAGGTCAACACGGAGGAGGGGCCAGTCTTACGAAGGAAGGAAAGAAAGCGCTCACATCATTCAGGCGCCTCGAAGCCAAATTCAACAAGCTGATTCAGCAGGAAAGCAAGCGGGTGCTGGTCGATTTTTGATTGCTGATTCGTGATTGTTGATGGTGTCAATTCAAAATTCATCTGTTCATTATTCAAAATTCAAAGCGGCTTTTGGCTACTGGCTGTTGGCTGCTGGACAGAAATTGCCAATTCAGACTTAACTCAACAGTTCATCCGAATGCAAGCGGGTACTGTCCGATAATTAATTACTGATTCGTGATTGTTGATTGTGTCAACTTCAACATTCAAAATTCATCTGTTCATTATTCAAAATTCAAAGCGGCTGCTGGCTGCTGGAAAAGAAATACCCAATTCTGACTTGACCCAAAGGTTCAAGAACGTGTGTTTTCAGCATGGTTCTGGCTTGCGGCTGTAATGCCGCTGTAATACTTCTGGCTTGCCGCTGTAATACTTCTGTAATGCTTCTGGCTTGCGGCTGGCTTATGGCTGGCTTATAGGTGGCATATGTGTGGCTTATGTCTGTAATGACTTTCCAATGCACCACCAATGCGTCAGGCTTAAATGTCCGGAAACGGTACAAGCGGGACAAACTCGGACAAATGTGGACAAACTGGGACAAACTCGGACAGTGCGTCGCACAGACCTTTCACATTTGCAACACGTATCGCAGACAGGTGACGCTGATTCTCCTGGCACCGGAAAATCAGGTATCACCGCAGACGGTGCAAAATTTCAAACCGATCGACAATGAAAACTGCTGCAAATGTTCATCATATAACTTGCCCTTCCTCATGCATGGCATACTCATTCCGCATATGGAACAAATTCATAATTCCTTCATTAGGAATCAGCAATTGTTCTCCTATCTTTCGATATGTAAACCAATACATATCGATGGCGAAATGCGTGTTGATGGTCGTTGCAGTACTGTCCCCCCTGGGGGCCTGGGCTCAGGAGCAGCAGGATAGCCTCCGGTCAGTGTCACTCGATAACATTGTGGTCAGTGCTTCTCGCCTTGAGGAGAATATTGAACGAGCGCCAGTGAGCGTGGAGAAAATGGGTCTTACGGCAATCCGGCAATCGGCAGCGCCCTCCTTCTTCGATGCAATCGAAAACATCAGGGGTGTTCAAATGCTCACCCCAAGCATGGGCTTCAGAGTGATCAATACCCGCGGATTTGCTAACACCACCAACGTGCGGTTTGTTCAGATGGTGGATGGCATGGATATCCAGGCGCCACATATCGGAGCCCCGATTGCCAATACGATGGGTCCCAGCGACCTTGACATACAATCCGTCGAAATCATCCCTGGGGTCTCATCTGCACTCTATGGCATGAATGCCATCAACGGCCTGGCCAACTTTTCATCCAAGGATCCCTTCACCACGCAAGGATTCAGTTTTCTGCAGAAGACCGGCGTCAACCGCATCGGCGCTGAAGAAGGTGCACGGCCCTTTTCGGAAACAAGTCTGCGTTATGCAAAAGCCCTCACGAGCAAACTCGCGATAAAAATCAATGGAACCTTCACCGGGGGAACAGACTGGGTGGCCAACAGCAAGCAGGACCTCAATCCCAACGCAAATATCACCACAGGCCTGACGGGGGCTGACAATCCTGCCAAGGATCCGGTTAATTCCTACGGCAATGAATCTTCCAACCTGAGAACCTTGTCACTCAACGGAAAAAATTACGTGGTAGCCAGGACCGGTTATTATGAAAAAGAAGTCGCTGATTACTCGCTCAGGAATGTGAAGGCAGACGGCGCAGTTCATTACATGATCCGGTCGGATATTAGGCTCGTCTACACATACAGGTACGCCAATACCAACAACATTTATCAGCGCGCCAATCGGTTCCGGCTGGACAACTATCTCCAGGAACAACATGGCCTTTCAGTTGTCGGTCCCTCCTACCAGTTGCGCACATACCTGAACATTGAGAACACAGGTGACTCCTACAACGCGAGGTCTATGGCGGAGAACATCGACAAGACCTACAAGTCGGATAACCAGTGGTTCGCTGATTATTCAAACGCCTACCTGGGTGCAGCGGCAGCCGGAAATTCCATCGCACAGTCCCATCACCTGGCACGAGACATGGCCGACGCCGGCAGGCCTCAACCGGGTACCGATACCTTCAATCAATTGATTGATCAACTTCGGAACGTCAACAACTGGGACTACGGTGCGGCTCTGCGCGTAAAATCCAGAATGTTTCACATTGAGGGAACATGGAACGCAACCGACCAGCTGTTGAGTAACTTCCGGGATAAGACGGGCATTGACGTCATGGCAGGCTTTGACCATCGCAGCTACATCATCATCCCTGATGGAAATTATTTCATCAACCCAACCGATCCGGAGAAGAACCTGCTTTATTACAAGACCGGGGGATTTATCCAAACCTCGAAGACATTTCTTAACAGAAAATTGAAAGTCAGTGCAACCTTGCGCGCCGACAAAAACCAATACTACTCACTCAAATGGAATCCGAGGCTTACTGCAGTCTTCACTCCTTCTGATCGACATTCCATCAGGATTTCATACCAGACCGGCTATCGTTTTCCCAGCATTTTCGAGGGGTTCTCCAATGTCAACAGCGGTGGCGTGAAAAGAGTGGGCGGCTTCCCGGTTATGTCAAATGGTGTATTTGAAAACGGGTGGTTAAAAAACTCCATTGATGCATTCAAAATTGCGGTAACAAAGGATGTCAATACTGCGGGACTTACCACCAATCAGGCCATCGAGAAGAACAAGGGGATACTGCAAAAGAATACTTACACTTATGTAGAACCCGAATTCATACAATCTTTTGAAGTGGGCTATCATGGCAAATTACCCGGACTGGGACTTCAGGCGGACGTTGACCTGTACTATAACCGATACAACAATTTCATCGGCCAGGTGGAAATGAGCGTTCCCAAGACAACGAATCAGGACTCTATCCCATACTACTTGTATGACAAAAACAAGCAGGATAGGTACAGGCTTTGGACCAACTCCAGGACGGTCGCACACAACATCGGGTCGAGTGTCAGCCTCCTGTATAAATTCACCAGAAACTACTTTTTGAAGGGCAATGTTACCTACGCCACCCTTCAGCGCAAATCATCCAATGACGGACTTGAGGACGGATTCAATACACCCCAATGGATGACCAACCTGTCGGTGGGTAACGACAAGCTGCTGGGAAGTCTCGGGTTTCAGGTGACCTACAGGTGGCAAAGCACCTATTATTGGCAGTCCTTTCTTGTGAACGGCAATGTTCCCTCCTATCAAACCGTCGACGCCCAGGTTTCTTTCCTGCTGAACAAGGTTGGTGTAAAAGTTGGCGGAACGAATATTCTGAACCAATACTATTACTCCTTTCTCGGTGGGCCCTATATAGGAGGGTTCTATTACTGTTCAGTAGGGTTCAATCTTGACAATCGCAACTGAGTCAGTGATCGTAAAACTTCAGCTGAACCAATGATGAAGGTTTGGAACTTGAATTCCAGTTCTTATGAATACTTAGAGCAGCGCCCAAAGCAGAGGCTTGGGGAATGGCTGCCGCACCCACTCTCAAGGCCGGAAGTTTTCGTGCAAGAAGATTCATGAATACATCGTTCTGGCTAAATCCACCATCCACATACAGGTACTTCTCCGTCCCGATAATTATCAACTCGAGCGCCTTTAATTGTCGATTAACAAGTGCATGTATGATCCGATGATAGCCGTCCTTGAGTGAAGCGGGTGGCAAGGACCGTATATCTACAGGCTCCATAGATGTGTACAGACCAGTCCAGTTCGGATCAAATGCAACATCATTATCATTCAATGAAGACAAATGAAAGTGCTCTTTCAGTCTGGCCAGTTGTTCATCATACCAATGTCCGGCGTGCAGCCGGGAAGCCATGACGGCTTTTGACTTGTATGAAAGATAACAAAGACAGTCCTGCCTCAATTGGTCCAGTGTCAGTGGGCGGTTATTAAATGGATTCATGGCGATGTTCCATGTTCCGGTGGACAGCAAAATGAAAGGTTCTCCAAATTGTTCCAGGTACGGGACGAGCGAGGAAGAACTGTCGTGAAGACCTGGACCTGAAACTGCAGAGTGGTTCAAGACACCGGCCGCATGGTCACAGGGCACCAGCGGTGCCATCTTTCGTTCCAATCCCTCCGCCTTTACCCATGCGTGGTAATCATTCCTGCGATAATCCCAGAGTTGGGTGTGGCAACCGATACTAGTGATTTCAGTCCCGTATCTACCATGAAAAAGGCTGGACAAATAGTTTGGAAGATGAAGAGACACAGCAATTCGTTCATAAATCTCCGGCCTGGCGTGCTTCAGCCAATAGAGCTGCATGCCAGAGTTCAGATGGCCGAGGACAGGTGAAGCGGTTTCCAACGAGATCTTATCCTTCCCGCCAAATTGATCATAGAACTTGTCCGACAGGTCAGATGGGTATGGTTTCAGGTAGTTATATAATGGTGTTGCTGCCTTGCCATGACGGTCCAGGTGGACAAAGCTCGCGCCATATGCCGAGACGTTAATTGCCTTAACCAAGAAATCCTTTCTTGATTGAAGTTCATTCCATTTTGAAAGTATCCATTCCGTTAAGGTGCTCAAATCTTCGCATGGATCCCCGTCTTCGTCGACAATTTCCGGTATCCTGATGGACTCTTCATGCACAATACGGTATGCCTCATCGACACAAAGCAGTTTCTTGTTGGTTTTCCCAATGTCGAAGATGGCCGCTATCGTCATCATAGACCGGTGGCCACACCCGAGGTTCCCCTCTCCTGAATGAGGGACGCTCTTACCTTCAACTCCCGGAACAAATTCAGCGGCTGCAAGGCACCGCCCTCAAGCCTTCTCGCTTCTGCCAAAAGTGGTCTCACATCCGTACGGAATGCACGCTGCAAAATTTCCTGGGCCCTTGTCACATCATTGGTTTGCTGACAATGATTAAGTTCTGCCTGATCGATAAGCAACGACTGCGCATAAGCAATCTTAATTGCCTCAACCGACTGCAGGAGATCTTCAAGAGGGTCCTTCACGTTATGAGAAGCATCGATCATCCACGACAATCCCGATGAATGCTTAATGCCCTTCACATCCATACCCTCCACCAGTTCATGAAAGATCAGAAAGAGCTGATAGGGATTGATGCTGCCGACGGTAAGGTCATCGTCCCCATACTTCGAATCATTGAAATGAAACCCGCCCAGCTTGCCCTCCATCAACAACAGGGAAACAATTTGCTCGATGTTGGCATGGGGAAGGTGATGGCCCAGATCGACAAGGGTGTAGGCTTGCGGCCCGAGTTTCTGAGCGTATAAAAGAGATTGTCCCCAATCCCCGACGGTCATAGAGTAGAAGTTGGGTTCATACGCCTTGTACTCAATGTACATCTTCCAGTTTGATGGCAA
>JBDHXU010000137.1:0-8100 GCA_039810905.1 Cyclobacteriaceae bacterium
AGAAGCAGGTGTCATTTGGGCCGCGTGTACCCAATTCCAGGGCTCATCAGATCGCGGGCGATTACTTGATCGCAAAATTGAAAGGTTACGGTGCATTGGTTACAGTTCAGTCTTTTGAAGCCTCAACATTTGACGGCAAGAAAGTTTCACTTCGAAATATCATTGCGGCTTTTAATCCTGCTTTGCAGAAAAGGGTAATACTAGCCGCGCACTGGGATACACGGCCTTTTGCAGACAAGGACCCGGAGAAACCAAATGCGTCGATGGACGGTGCCAATGATGGGGCAAGCGGCGTTGCCGTCCTTCTCGAAATTGCGCGGCTCATGAACTCGAACAACAAGCCTGAAGTTGGCATTGACATTATTCTGTTTGATGGTGAGGATTGGGGCGAAAAACATGACGAATCTTCACATCACGCGCTTCCACAAGGACAGGGATCATGGTGGTGCCTGGGGTCACAATACTGGTCCACAAACAAACACAAGCCTGCCTACCAGGCACAGTACGGCATCTTGCTGGATATGGTAGGAGGCCGAAACGCGAAGTTTTTCAGAGAAGGAACTTCATTGGAATATGCAGGCAGTGTAGTGACCAAAATCTGGACAATGGCAGCAAAAAAAGGTTACTCTTCTGTTTTTGTTCATCAGGATCAGGATGCGGTCCTGGATGATCATCAGTTTATGAATGAGAAAGCCAACATCCCAACTGCAGACATCATATCCTATGATCCCGTAGAGCAATCATTTGGCGCTTTCCATCACACCACCAATGATAACATTTCGATAATCAGCAAAGAGACCCTGGGTACAGTTGGCACGGTGGTACTGGCAGTAATCTATGCGGAACAATAGCTATTCTTGCGCAAGCTTGAGCAAGTATGAACCATAACCACTCTTTTCAAGAGGCTTGGCCAGGGTTATCAATTGTTCTTTGCCAATGAATTTCATCCGATACGCAATCTCTTCAATACAGCCAATCTTCAGACCCTGACGCTGCTCTATAACCTGAACAAAATTGGCGGCCTGCATCAGTGAATCGAAAGTACCGGTGTCGAGCCAGGCAGTGCCCCGACTCATAATGCCAACCCGAAGCTTCCCCTTGCGGAGATAAGCCGCATTAATATCGGTGATCTCCAGCTCGCCTCGCGGACTTGGCTTTAGATTTGCAGCCATTGAGACCACCTCATTGTCGTAGAAATACAAACCCGGCACGGCATAATTTGACTTGGGGTCTTTTGGCTTTTCCTCGATTGAAAGCACATTTTTGTTCTTGTCAAACGCCACTACACCATAACGTTCAGGATCATTCACGTGGTAAGCAAAAATGATTCCGCCATCAGGATCAGAACTTGATTGAAGAAGTTCGATCAACCTTGATCCATAAAACACATTGTCGCCAAGGATAAGTGCTACTTTGTCCTTCCCAATGAAGCTCTTTCCTATTGTAAATGCCTGCGCAAGTCCTTCCGGCCTCGGCTGCTCGGCGTAGGAAAAACTACACCCCAATTGCTTACCATCGCCAAGAAGTCTCTTGAACAGTGGCAGGTCGACTGGTGTTGAAATAATCAGAATTTCCCTGATACCGGCCATCATCAGAACCGACAAAGGATAGTAAATCATGGGCTTGTCATACAGTGGCATCAGCTGCTTGCTGATCACTAGTGTCAAAGGATGAAGCCTGGTGCCGGAACCGCCAGCGAGAATGATGCCTTTCATTTTGTTAGCGATGGTGATACATTCTTTCGTAATAGTCACGGTAAGAGCCTGACGTAACATGGTTGAGCCAATCCTGATTGGACAAATACCAATCGACTGTGCGTTCAAGGCCAGTTGGGAAATCCACTGCAGGCTGCCAGCCAAGTTCAGATTTCAATTTGGAGGCGTCGATCGCATACCGGAGATCGTGACCAGGCCTGTCCGTGACATAAGTGATCAATTTTGCAGAGGAACCAGCCGGCCTCTTTAATTTCTCGTCCATGATTTTACAAAGCAGCATCACGAGATCTATATTCTTCCACTCGTTGTTGCCTCCGATATTGTAAATCTGTCCCACTCTTCCTTTGTGAAAAATCAGATCGATGGCGGCCGCATGATCCTCCACATACAACCAATCCCTGACATTTTCCCCCTTTCCATAAACCGGAAGAGGCTTGCCATGAAGGATATTATGAATCATGAGCGGAATTAGCTTTTCAGGAAAATGATTTGGCCCGTAATTATTTGAACACCGGCTGATGATGGCGGGCAGGCCGTAACTGTGACGAAACGCCGAAACAAAGTGATCACTTCCTGTTTTTGATGCGGAGTAGGGAGAGCGTGGATCCACGGGTGTGGTTTCTGTAAAGTAACCGCCATGATCGAGTGAGCCATACACCTCATCTGTCGAGATGTGGTAGAACAGGCGTCCTGAATAATCCGGCTTCCAGGCATCAGATGCAGCCTGAAGGAGATTGATCGTACCGACAATATTGGTGATGGCAAAGGTTGCCGGTGACTCCAATGAGCGATCCACATGCGACTCAGCGGCCAGGTGAATTACCCCATCAAATCTTTCTTTGTGAAAGAGCTCCTTCAGAAAGGGGTAATCAAGGATGTCTCCTTTGATAAACCGGTAATTGGTGCAATTCTCAACATCTCTGAGATTCTCGAGATTACCTGCATAGGTTAACTTGTCAAGATTAAAGACTTGTGTGTCGGGATATCGCGTTACCAAACGGCGCACGACATGGGAACCAATAAATCCGGCGCCGCCGGTTACCAGAATCTTTTTCATCCTTACTTGATATAACCCTCAAAACTCTTGTGGTCGCGCTGATACAACTCATCCCTGCTCAGTGATTTGAAATATTCATAAGTGATCTTCAAACCTTCCGCTCTGGATACTTTGGGTTCCCATCCCAAAAGTTTCTTTGCCTTTGTTATGTCGGGTTGTCTCTGTTTTGGATCGTCTTTTGGGAATGGCTTATAAACAATCTTCTGCTGGGTTCCGGTCAACTTGATGATTTCTTTGGCAAAGTCCAGGATTGTGATTTCGTCCGGATTGCCAATGTTTACAGGCATGACATAATCAGACATGAGAAGACGGTAGATCCCTTCGATGAGGTCGTCAACATAGCAAAAAGAGCGGGTTTGAGATCCGTCTCCGAATACAGTGAGATCCTCGCCACGCAATGCCTGTCCGATAAATGCGGGCAGAACGCGGCCGTCGTTGAGGCGCATGCGAGGTCCATAGGTATTGAATATCCTTACAATCCGGGTTTGTAGTCCGTGATAGGTATGATAGGCCATGGTCATGGCCTCCTGAAATCTTTTGGCTTCGTCATATACGCCACGCGGCCCAACCGGGTTGACATTGCCGTAGTATTCTTCGGTCTGTGGATGAACGGTCGGATCGCCGTAAACCTCTGAAGTGGATGCAACAAGTATTCTCGCTCCTTTTGAGCGGGCCAGCCCAAGCAGGTTGTGCGTACCCAGTGAACCCACTTTCAAAGTCTGTATCGGTATCTTGAGATAATCAATGGGGCTGGCAGGCGAAGCGAAATGCAGGATGTATTGAAGTTCGCCTGACACATGCACGAATTTCGAAACATCATGATGATAAAACTCAAATTCCTTCAGATGAAAGAGGTGCTCGATGTTCTTAAGCTCGCCTGTAATCAGGTTGTCCATGGCAACGACATGATATCCTTCTTGGATAAAGCGGTCGCATAAATGGGAACCTAGAAACCCGGCTCCACCAGTGATCAACACTCTTCCCTTAACCATAAATTGTTGTTCTGCCGATGCTTACGTATGTGAATCCAAGTTCTTTCATTTCATTAAGCTCATAAAGATTCCGGCCGTCGAAAATGATCTTGTGCTTTAACACAGAAGCCAGTCGATCGAAATCCGGAGTTCGGAATTCAGGCCATTCTGTCGCAATAAAAATCGCATCTGCATTCATCGCGGCCTCGTAGGGATCCTGATGATAGCTGATGCGGTCAGCAAATATTTTACGAACGTTCTCCATTGCCTCAGGGTCATGCGCACGCACTATGGCCCCTTGAGATAGAAGGCCTGCAATATTTTCAAGTGCTGGCGCCTCCCTGATATCATCTGTGTGAGGCTTGAAAGAAAGGCCCCAGACGGCTATTGTTTTCCCATTGAGATCCCCAAAATGCTTCATCATGATGGGAAGGAGTTTTGTCTTCTGATCTTTGTTGACATCCATTACGGAACTCAGAATCCTGAACTCATATTGATGTTCCTTGGAGGTGTGAGCGAGTGCCTGCACATCTTTGGGGAAGCAGCTTCCTCCATAGCCAATCCCAGGGAACAAGAATCTTCGACCTATCCTGCTATCGGTGCCTACGCCCTTTCTCACCGCATCCACATCAGCTCCGACCTTTTCACACAAATTGGCGATTTCATTCATGAACGTGATTTTGGTTGCCAGGAAGGCGTTGGCAGCATATTTGGTCAATTCTGCTGAGCGCTCATCCATGAAAATGATAGGATTCCCCTGCCTTACAAAAGGCGCATACAGAGTTTCCATCACTTTGCGGGCCCTTTCAGATGAGGTCCCGATGACCACGCGATCAGGTTTCATGAAATCATCCACAGCGACACCTTCTCGCAGAAATTCAGGATTTGAAACCACATCAAAATCAGTGATGGCCTTTTTCCTGATTTTTTCTGCGACGCGTTCAGCAGTCCCCACCGGAACGGTGCTCTTGTCCACAATGACGGTATAACGCTCCAACAAGGGACCAAGCTGCTCAGCCACACCCAGTACATATTTTAGATCAGCAGACCCATCTTCTCCCGGAGGAGTTGGAAGTGCGAGGAATATAATCTGGGCATCAGAGATTCCTTTTGCAAGGTCAGTAGTAAAGAACAGCCTTTGCTGCCTGATATTCCTATCAAAAAGGACTTCCAGACCCGGTTCGTAAATGGTGATTACACCTTCTTTAAGCTTGGCAACCTTGCTCTCGTCTATGTCCACACAGGTTACAGTATTGCCGGTTTCTGCAAAGCAGGTTCCGGTAACAAGTCCTACATAGCCTGTGCCTATAACAGCAATATTCATAAGAATCGAATGGGACGGCAAAAATAGCCCAATTACTATGAAGTGCCTATTTTACAAATAACGAACTAACATTCGTTATGTAATGAATTGACTACCTTTGAGAATTCATTACAGCAGAAGTATGATAGAATCAGAGCAGCAGGTCAGTATGGAAGTGACGGAAGGGCAAAGGATGATCGGGCAGATGGTACGCGATTTTGGCGACAAGGAGATCAGACCCTTCATGATGAAATGGGATGAGGCACAGGAGTTTCCTGTTGATTTATTCAGGCAAATGGGGGATCTGGGTCTGATGGGTGTATTGGTGCCACATCAATATGGAGGCTCAGGATTTGGTTATAAGGAATACGTGACTGCCGTATCGGAAGTGGCCAGGATTGATGGGTCCATAGGACTTTCTCTCGCTGCACACAATTCTCTTTGCACCAATCATATTCTGGAATTCAGCTCTGAATCACAGAAGAAACGATACCTTCCGAAGCTGGCTTCCGGTGAATGGATTGGCGCATGGGGACTTACTGAACCCAACACGGGCTCAGATGCCGGCAATATGAGAACCGTTGCGACCAGGGAAGGCGAATTCTACGTGCTGAATGGAACGAAGAATTTTATTACCCATGGCAAAACCGGACAAGTGGCGGTCGTCATTGCTAGAACTGGTAAGGCTGGAGACTCACATGGCATGTCTGCATTTATCGTTGAGCGGGGTGCCCCCGGCTTCAGCGCAGGGAAAAAGGAAAATAAGTTGGGGATGCGTGCTTCTGAAACAGCTGAAATGATTTTCAGCGATTGCAGAGTGCATGAAAGCCAGCGCATAGGTAACGAAGGCGACGGATTTATCCAATCCCTGAAGGTTCTTGATGGAGGGCGCATATCAATTGCTGCTTTAAGCCTGGGAATTGCTCAGGGAGCTTTTGATGCAGCAGTTTCCTATTCGAAAGAAAGACATCAGTTTAACAAACCCATTTCATCCTTCCAGGGCATATCTTTCAAACTAGCCGACATGGCTACCCGAATTGAGGCCGCCAAAATGCTGATCTACCGTGCGGCTCAGCTTAAGGACAATCATTTACCGGTAACCAAGGAGTCAGCGATGGCTAAGTTGTACGCCTCTGAGACAGCTGTGGAAGTTGCCAATGAGGCAGTTCAAATCTTCGGCGGATATGGGTATATCAAGGATTTTCCCGTAGAAAAGTATTACCGGGATGCAAAACTGTGCACCATCGGCGAGGGTACATCTGAAATTCAGAAGTTAGTAATCTCGAGGGCGATATTGAAGTAATTTTGCATTTGTGGGTGTTTTTGGGCTATATTTGCGCCCCTAACAAGAATCGGCATGCTGATTATCAACATCAAGGAAAACGAGTCAATCGACAAGGCGCTGAAGCGTTTCAAGAAGAAATTTGAAAAGACGGGTGTACTTCGTGAATTAAGGGCCAGGACTTCATTTGAGAAGCCTTCTGTAAAGAGAAGGGGCGAAATCCTCCGCGCTGTTTACCGGCAGCAGCAATTCATGAAGGAAAACTACTAACCGTCCAACCTGTCAAATATTTGAAGTTCCCTCCCCCTGTGAAAGGGCGGAGGGATTTTTTTTGCTAACTTTTGTCCAGAGCCAGAGGGGCAAGCATGATAGATTCTTTCCTTAACTATCTGAGGTATGAGAAGAGATACAGCCCTCATACCATCCTATCGTACCAAAATGATCTGTCTCAATTTGAGGCATTCCTGACGAAAACTTATGAGACCGTTCCGTCGTTAGCCAATTACCAGATGATCCGATCCTGGGTCGTGGAATTGGTGGAAGCAAAGATGGATCCTCAGTCTGTAAATCGAAAAATCGCCAGCCTCAGGAGCTTTTACAAATTCCTGCTGAAGCAGAATCATCTGGAAAGAGATCCAATGCTTAAGGTGAAGATTCTCAAGACACAGAAGAAGCTGCCGCATTTTGTGAAGGAAAGCGACATGGTATTGGTGTTGGATGTGCAGTCCTTTCCAGATACACACGGGGGGTGGCGGGAAAAACTGGTGCTGGAGTTGCTTTACGGTACAGGAATGCGTCGTTCAGAATTAATCGGCCTGAAAGAGTCGGACGTGAATAGCAGGGAAAGGACCATCAAAGTACTTGGCAAAAGGAACAAGGAACGTGTGATTCCTTTTTCTGAGTCGCTTATTCCAGTCGTCGACGGTTATCTACAGGCAAGGAACAGGGAGATTGGTAAACCTAAAGGCAAGGAATTGATTGTCAATGACGCGGGCGGACCATGCTACCCGGAGCTCATTTATAGAATCGTGCGAAAGCATCTGGGTCAATTGAACTCCCTTGAAAAGAAGAGTCCACATGTGTTGCGGCATACCTATGCCACACATCTATTGAACAAGGGTGCAGAAATCAATGCTGTGAAGGATTTGCTGGGCCATAGCAGTCTGGCAGCCACACAGGTTTACACGCACAATTCGATGGAAAAACTGAAGAAGGTATTTGATCAGGCCCACCCTAAGGCCTGAAATGTTACACTTAATTTATTTACTATATGAAGATTCAAGTTCATTCCATTCACTTTGATGCTGATCGTAAGCTCATAGAATTTGTTGAGCAGCGCATTGGCAAGTTGCAGACCTTTTATGACCGGATGACCGATGGAGAAGTGTTTCTGCGACTTAACAATGAAGGAGTAAATAATAAGACAGTTGAGATCAGAATCAATGTCCCCGGGAAGCAATTGTTTGCCAAGGAGCAGGCCAAGTCATTCGAGGCGGCGGCTGATTTGGCAACGGAAGCACTGGAGAATCAATTGAAAAAATTCAAGACTAAATTAAAGGATGGCAGAGTCTGAATGATTCCACGATCAAATGAGAAAGGGCCGCGAGGCCCTTTCTTTTTTAGTTGAGTTTGAAGGATTTTTTCACCTTATCCACATAATCCAGCTTCTCCCAGGGGAACAACTCCACCTTCACGCGTTTTTCATTCTTTTTCCCTTTGTTGAAAATCTTCTCTTTAATGATGGACTCTCTTCCCATATGACCATAGGCGGC
>JBDHXU010000138.1:0-8066 GCA_039810905.1 Cyclobacteriaceae bacterium
TCGTATAGCGATAAGTATCTGCTTGGATTCAGTATCCGGCGTGATGGTATCTCAGATCTGGATTCAAAGAATCGTTATGGTACTTTTTGGGGAGTTTCAGCCGGATGGCGCATTTCCCAGGAGGATTTCTTCATCAACTCTTCAATCGGCAGTGTAATCAACAGCCTGAAGATACGGGGCAGTTATGCTACTGTTGGCAATACCAGCATTGGGTCTTTCCCGTACGCCGGTCTTTATGGTTCCGCAAAGTATGGAACGCAGAATGGTGTGGGATTCTCGCAGGCAGGCAACGATCAGTTGATTTGGGAGACCAGCAAGAAGACCGATATCGGTGCTGACTTCGGATTCCTGAACAACAAAATAACGATGACTGTGGACTGGTTCCAGAATGACATTGACGGAAATATCCTTTCCGTGCCTTATGCACCCTCTCTGGGTATTCCTGGAAATGCCATCTCTCAGAATATCGGGACCTTAAGGAATACCGGTATCGAATTCTCCGTAACTGCAACAGCAATGAAGCGCAATGGTTTCACCTGGGACATCAGTGCCAATTACACAAGCGTAAACAACCAGGTTATCAAGACCTTCCCCAACGCAGCGGGACTTGATGCCGATGTAGGTGTAGGAGCATACCAGATTACTGCAAGGGTAGGTCAGCCCATGAACGTACTTTATGGCTATACCTATTATGGCGTAAACTCAGCAAACGGTTATCCCATGTATGTAAAGGGGAATGGTAGTGTGGTACAACGCAACGTTGCAACCGGCACGTATTCCTTCTATGACTCTGCTAACCCCACTTCTGAGACTAATACCACCGGGGCTGCACTTAATCCGGCCGATATCTCCGCCGGTGGCGATCGTCAGGTGCTGGGCAGAACCATCCCCACCTGGTATGGAGGCTTAACCAATACCTTCAACTACAAGAATTTCACCCTTGAAATTTTCATGAGGTATTCAGGCGGAAACAAGGTGTACAACCAGACTCGCCAGGATGTCATGTTGAACATGGATTTCACCAACTCCAGCAGAGAGCTTCTGAATTCATGGACACCGGAGAACACCGGTGCTTCCCTGCCCAAGATGTACATCAACCAGAATGCTGCTGTGAATCAGTCAGGACAGGCCACTACGCGTTTTGTGGAGGATGGAAGTTTCCTTCGTATCCAGAATATCATCCTGGGATATTCGTTGCCTAAATCAATCCTTGGAAAGGGCGAATTCAAACTGACCAATGTGAGAATCTTTGCACAGGTGCAGAACGCATTCACAATTACAGGCTATAAAGGTATCGACCCGGAATTGGGGGCACTTAATGCCAATGGCGCGACAATAGGTATTGATAACAACGTTAATCCACTGAACCGTACGTACACACTTGGTATTAACATTGGATTCTAATCCCCTAAACTGAACAAGAAATGAAAACGAATAAATTAATCACAAGAATACTCGGACTGAGCAGTCTGCTGGTTGTGATGTCTTGCTCTAACCTGCTGGACCTCCAACCTCAAACCGCTCTCTCGGATGCAACGGCCTTTGCAACACCGGAACGAATTGAGTTAACGGTTGCAGGTATGTATGATGCTGCTCAATCTGGCTTTTATGCAGGAGGTGCCATACGGGGATACCCCTTTGGTGCTGCCCACATTGAGCAGGGTGATAACCGCGGCGAAGATGTGGTCAACACGCAGGCGTTCTATCAATTGACATATGCTTCTCTCTACGATGGAACTACAGCCAATAACGATTATATGTGGCAGACGTTGTTTGCCCTTATCAACAAAACCAATGTGGTGGCTGCAGGACTCGAAACGGTAACTCCTACCGGTACACTGACGCAGGCAGCTATCGATGCCTACAAAGGCGAAACGAAGTTGCTGAGGGCTCTGGCCTATATGGAATTGGTGAAGCACTTCTGCCGCCCGTATTGGGATAATCCTACTGCGGCGCAGAGCGGCATGCCATATCGCAAGACGGCTATCACCAATGCCAAGACTGCCAATGATGCAACCTCGCAGGGTCGTGCCACAGTTGCTGAAAACTACGCTGATATCCTGGCAGACCTCAATTACGCCGAGTCGGTATTGCCTTCTAATGCTGGACGCACAGGCGGTCAGAAGATTTCACGCGCGACAAAAGCAGCGGCTATTGCCCTGAAAACCCGTGTGTATTTGAATATGAGAGATTGGGCAAACGTGATCGCGGAAGGCAACAAACTGGCTTCCCAGGCATCGGCTCCTTTTTCTGCCAGCGGTACAGTTGGAACTTACAGCCTTACGGCAAGTCCCTTCGGTCCCTTCACCTCCGCCAACAGCAAGAGCAACACCGAGTCCATTTTCTCCATTGAAAATGATGTAACGGATAATCCTGGCGTGAATGGTGCACTTCCTTCAATGTACAATACATCAGTTGCGCCTACCTCAGGCCGTGCCCTGGTGGCCATCAGCCCGTACATCTGGAACCAGTCATGGTGGAATGCGACCGACATCAGGAAGTCTTCCACTATGGTGAACATCAATGTGGAACTTACAAGTGGCGGTGGCAAAGGAGGCTATTTTACCAAGAAGTACTCTGATGTGGTGGGTGGATCCGACAATGCTCCAATCATACGCTATGCTGAAGTCCTCCTGAATCTGGCTGAAGCGATCCAGCGTCAGAATACAGCTGCAGTCGATCCCAGAGCCTTTGCTTTGTACAATGCCGTTCGTTCGCGTGCTAATGCGGCAGGAACGGATACTAGCTATGATCAGGCATCAGATTTTGCGGATGGGAATGCATTGCTGACAGCCATCTTCAATGAACGTCGTATCGAATTCCTCTGCGAAGGCTTGCGCTGGATGGACATTACACGTTTGGCCGCACCTGCCGATGTTGCTTTCAATACATGGGGTGGTGGAATCCCCAAGAAGGTAAGTGATCTGAATACCAACCTGAAGCCAATGTATACGGGTAACCCTGCTGATAATAATAATACAAGCATTATCCCGCTGACTCGGCCGGCTATTGCGTATAGCAATTACAAATTCCTGTGGCCCATTCCAGTCTCTGAAGTCACGCTGAACCCCACCCTGGCGGCTCAGCAGAACCCGGGATGGTAATGGACCCATCAAGTTGAAAATAAAAATGCCCCGGTGAAGGGGCATTTTTATTTAAACGAACAATGATTATTCCTTGAGTGAGTTAACAGGATTGGTTGTGGCAGCCCGGATGGTTTGAAAACTGACGGTGAATGCAGCAACCATCACCGTGAGAACCCCTGCGGTGAGGAAAATCCACGGCGATAGTTCAATGCGGTAGGCGAAACCACCGAGCCATTGCTTCATCAGATACCAGGCCACCGGAATGGAAGCAATGAATGCGATCAGCACCATTTTGGCAAAGTCTTTGGCCAACAAACCAACCACACCTTGCACTGAGGCCCCCAGCACTTTGCGGATGCCGATTTCCTTGATTCTCAGCTGTGCGGTGTATGCCGATAATCCGAACAGTCCGACGCAGGCAACGAAAATGGCAAGACCGGAAAAGATTGCAAAGAGTCGTGATGCCTGCTGCTCCGATCTGTAGTTCGCATCAAAGTTCTCATCCAGGAATACATATCGGAAGGGCTGTTCTGGTGCGATCTCTTTCCATTTGGCGGAAATGGCTGTGATGGCAGCTTCATACTGGCCAGGCTGAATGCGCGCCAGGAGGAAATTGCCGGCTACGTTCCGCCCAAATGTTTCATTACTTTCTATAACCAGCGGTGTGATGGCATCCTTAAGGGATAAGAAATTGAAATCTTTTACAACACCGATTATTGTATAGTAGACGCTTCTACTGCCGTCTTGATTTCTCTGGACATTTTCCAGCCTCATCCCAACTGGGTTGGCAATGCCCATCGTCTTGACTGCCGACTCATTAAGGACGATATTGAGAGAGTCTTGTGTCCCTTCTGCAAACCATTTGCCAGCGGAAAGCTCCAGGCCGAGTGTCTCAGGCAGATCGTCAGCCACCACCATTGTTTTGGTGGTGAGAATTTCACTTGATCCTTCAGGCTTGAAAAAGTTGCCAAAGAAATCCCCCTCATTGCCAGGCAAAGAGTTTGAACAAGCAGCGGCCCTTACCTGGGGCAGCTTTCTCACTTCAGTAAGCAGGCTGTGGGTTCGATCAGGCGGCAGCGAAAATACCCGTTCAATGACCAGCATCTGTTCCTTATCAAAGCCTAATGATTTCTTCTGCATGAAATTCATTTGCTGCTGAACTACAATGGTAGATACAATCAGGATAATTGAGACTGCAAATTGGAAAATCACCAGGGTGCTCCTGAGCCAGGTGCCTTTACTACTGGCACTGAATTTTCCTTTCATGACGAGTACGGGATTGAACCCGGAGAGGACAAAGGCTGGATAAATACCAGCCAGCATGCCGATGAGCAAAGTAGAGCCAGCCAAAGCCAATATCGTGGAAAGAGGGAAGGACAATTCAAGATTACGTTCAGTAAGTTGATTGAAGAATGGAAGGGTAAGTTGTACGATGACAAGAGCCAGAAGGGTAGCAATAGCACTTATGACCGCTGACTCAGACAGGAACTGAAGAACAAGCTGTTGTTTGGATGACCCCATGGTTTTCCTTACGCCCACCTCACGCGCCCGCTCCGATGATCTTGCGGTGGCAAGATTCATGAAATTGATGCAGGCGATTAAGACCAGCAGAACAGCAACGGAAATGAGGAAATACATTACTCTGATGCTTCCCCCCGGTTCCATCTTGGCCTCAATGTTGGTTGGATCAAGGTGAATAGAAGTAAGTGGCTGTAGAAAATAACGGTATCCGTTTCCTTCCTTTTTGTAATCAGCCCATGATTTACCCAATTCTCTCTCGATTTGAGCCGCTGCATAAGTGTCTACCAGCTTGGGAATTTTGGATTCAACTGCCTCTGCAGCGTGTGAGTCCCTAAGTTTTAGATAAAGATGTGCCGAGAAGCCTGTGTAATTTTCTCTCTTGTAGAAAGGTATCCCTGACAGATTCGCTACAAAATCATATTTCATGTGACTGTTGTCAGGGGGATCCAGACACACACCTGTCACTTTGAAATTGTTGCCGAAAATTTCAAAGGATTTTCCTACAGGATCCTCCTGGCCAAAGAATCGTTTGGCAACCCGTTGAGTTATGACAACATCGTTCGCGGTTACCAGTGCCTTTGAGGCTTCACCACGGACGAATGGAATCTGGAAGAAGGTGAAGAAATTTGAGTCAGCGGATACAACAAAGTTTTCTTCAAAGGCCTTTTGTTCACCCTTCGGATCCTTGTACGTAACCAGAATATTGTTTATCGCGCCCGTCAGGCGGGTCACCTCTTTTACTTCGGGGATATTTTGAAGTATAGCTTCACTGTAGGAATGAGGGACCACTGCATAAAAGGATGAGTGACCAGGGTACTTCCTTTCCAGTGCAACCTTGAAGATGGAAGATGCATCGGGGTAGAATTTGTCGTAGGAAAATTCATATCGCACAAATAGGCTGATGATGAGGGCACTGGCAATGCCTACTGACAGCCCAACTACGTTAATTCCGGAGTAGACCCGTTGTTTGACAATGTTCCTAAAAGCGGCCTTGAGGTAATTTTTGAACATGGTGGGTAGAATTGGAACAAGAGTATGGTACAATCCATGTGCCAGTAGAAATGAGCCAAATACGCGCTCCACGCGCTGGAAATTCAAATAGATTGTCTTGAAACCGACCGATGGTGTTCGGTAACGGACGGTTATGATTGCAGCATTCTAAGCAGGGTGGTCAATCTGCCTTTCAGGTTTCGGCGATCAATTATGAAGTCGAGGAAGCCGTGCTCCAACACAAATTCGGCGCTTTGAAATCCCTTCGGAAGATCCTTGCCAATGGTCTCACGAATAACACGGGGACCTGCGAATCCTATCATGGCCCCCGGCTCGGCAATGTTGAAGTCGCCAAGCATGGCATAGCTTGCCGTAACACCTCCCGTAGTTGGATCGGTAAGCAGAGACAGATAAGGAATGCGCGCCTCATCCAGCAAGGCAATCTTTGCTGAAGTTTTGGCCATTTGCATAAGGGAAAGTCCGGCCTCCATCATCCGTGCTCCGCCCGAGCGGGAAATCATCAGGAAAGGAGTTTTTGTTTTCAGGCTGTGATCCATGGCTCTGGCAATTTTTTCGCCAACAACAGAGCCCATGGACCCGCCAATAAAAATGAAGTCCATGCACGCGATCGTGATGTCGATGCCATTCATTTTGCCATAAGCGGTACGGACCGCGTCTTTGAGTTCAGTTTTAGACTGCGATTCCTTGATGCGCTTGGGATAAGGCTTTGTATCAGCAAACTTCAGGGGGTCTGCTGATTCCATCGCCTCGTCCAATTCGGTGAATTGGTTGTTGTCAAATAAAATCTCGAAGTACTCTTTCGAACCAATCTTGACGTGGTATTCTTCTTCAGGCACCACGTAGGCATTGTTCTTCAGTTCGCGCGTATGAACAATCTTCCCGCCCGGGGATTTATACCACAGCCCATCTGGTACTTCACGCTTACCTTCAGTTGGCGTTAGGATTCCCTTATCACTTCTTTTGAACCAGGGCATGTAGCGTTACTTCTAATGAATAATTGTTCAACTGATCGCTTCAACTAAAATCCTTCAAAAATGTCTTAGCAAATTATGCCAGATCAATACTCTTGTCGAGGTATACATCCTGAATGGCGTTGAGGATTTCAACACCTTCTTTCATTGGTCGCTGGAAGGCCTTGCGTCCGCTGATAAGTCCCATGCCTCCTGCGCGCTTGTTGATAACGGCAGTCTTCACCGCTTCAGCCATATCGCTGGAGCCTTTGGACTCGCCACCTGAATTAATCAGACCAGCACGTCCCATATAGCAATTGGCCACCTGGTACCTGCACAAATCTATGGGATGATCACTGGTCAATTCGGTATAAATCTTTTCATCCAGCTTGCCATAACTGCTACCACCGGTATTGAGGGCCTTGTAGCCTCCATTGTTGGTAGGAAGTTTCTGCTTGATAATGTCGGCTTGAATGGTAACTCCAAGATGATTGCCTTGTCCCGTAAGGTCGGCAGAGGTATGGTAGTCTACACCATCTTTTTTGAATGAATTGTTGCGGAGGTAGCACCAAAGAATCGTTGCCATTCCGAGCGAATGGGCCTCTTCAAATGCTTTTGCAACTTCAATGATTTGCCTTCCGGATTGATCTGATCCGAAATAAATGGTTGCACCCACAGCTACTGCACCAAGGTTCCATGCATCGCGCACAGTGCCAAACATGATTTGGTCTGCCTTATTGGGATAAGTAAGCAATTCATTGTGGTTGATTTTAACAATGAAAGGTATCCGGTGTGCATACTTTCTGGACACCATGCCGAGCACGCCATAAGTTGTTGCAACGGCGTTGCAACCACCCTCAATGGCCAGCTTTACAATATTTTCCGGGTCAAAGTAGATGGGATTCTTGGCGAAGGATGCGCCACCACTGTGCTCTATGCCCTGATCAATGGGGAGTATGGAAACATATCCGCTTCCAGCCAGCCGGCCTCTGCCGAATATATCACCGAGGCTCCTCAGGACCTGGGGCGTTCTGTTCGAAGGTCCAAAGACATCATTTACGAATGTGGGGCTTGGAACATGGATCTGATCTTTTGAAATAGTCTTGCTTTTGTAGTCGAGCAGATAGCCGGCATCTTTACCGAGCAAATCCGCAATTTTTGAAGTGGCCATAGGTTTTGAATGGAGAGGGCAAATATAGCCCCGAAGGTGCAATTATGGGCAGCTTTTTGGATGGCATTTTGAGGTCTATTGGCCTCCAAATGCTGATTTATATCAACAAATCCCCCAGGAATCCTATCCTGTATTACTTGGCCATTCTACCCATAACTGACAAACCCTAACCATACTTTGCCCATGCTTTCCTATGCGCTTTCTCTGCCCTACCCGTGCTTTATCCGTGCCCTGCTCGTGCTCTGCTCGTGCTTTGTCCGTGCCTGGCAATACCCTACTCGTGCTTTGTCCGTGCCTGGCAATACCCTACTCGTGCTTTGTCCGTGC
>JBDHXU010000139.1:0-8029 GCA_039810905.1 Cyclobacteriaceae bacterium
GCAAATCTGGCGCGGCGTCTGCGACGCGTGCCGGAACCAAGCCAAAAGAAGACGTTAAACATCCACGCCGGATAGATAAAGCACTAAATTTGGCTGAGCTTTAAATACAAACCGAAATTCCACGGAATTGGCATTCGTGAGAACCATCCTCCGATATGCGCGTCTCAGGCACGCGCCGAAGGTACCGCTGCCAGTATTATCCCGTCACGCAATACCCACATCCATGCTCCTGCGCGCGACCAACGGCCCACACGCCTGAAGGAACGGGCTTGATTCCCGGAAGTATTCCCGATTGCCATTCCTTCAAGACATCGGCGGGATTCATGCCCATGCTGGTGGCAACACGTGTGCTGAACACCGTCATGGCCATGCTGCATACACAGAACATAACTCCGCTCGCCTGGAGTTCATTGATGCCAATAGCAATAGGCCCCACACCGGGCGCCTTATATTCACCTGGCTTGGGGTTTGCAAACGCATTCCTTACTGAAGCCGCGTTAGTAGCTGCATCATCCACTTTGAAGACTTCGCCAAACTTGTATTTGGCCCAAATACGATCATCAAATGCAAAACAAATTCCTTCATGACGAAGTACAACAACCACATTCGTTTCTCCCGGCTTTGCACCCGTCATCTCATTTGTTAGCATAAAAACACGTGGCCACGCAAACGGGTAAATACCATGCGGTCGGATCACATCAAACACTAACTTGTGCTTCCCTTTGAGCTGACCGAACCAGGCTTCAAGATCCGTATCCTGCGCCGGGTCGGCAGCTTGTGCAAAAGATGCTGGAATGGCCGCCATGCCAAGGGCCGCGGCTCCGGTGACCAGGGAGCCAAGAAACTCCCTGCGGTCAGACTTCTGATCAATTTCCTCTTTCATGGTAATGGTTGGGGTTAGTTGTAATGGGACTCTTGAAGATAATCATTTTTGCTTATCGAAAATCAGGCATAGCCATGATGAACTCATTCAGTCGCGTCAACCATCATGACAAAGAGTCTCCTTCCCTGAAATCAGCTATTTTATTCGACCAGATTCCTTCATAAATTCATTAGAAATCCCAAATCACATGGTATCCAAAAGAGTAATAGGTGCTGCATGTGTCCTGGTTTTGATGACACAGTCCTGCGCGAGGCAGGAAGCTGCCCCATCCCTCCCTGATGTTGCAACTGCCGCAGTTACATCCATCGGAACCAATGTCGCGCTAAGCGGCGGTATGATTCAATCCGCCTCTGGTGCTGAAGTGGTCGCTCGCGGTGTGTGTTGGAGCACCCATCCGTTTCCAACTGTACAGAACGAAAAAACTTCAGATGGAAATGGATCCGGGACCTTCTACAGTTCACTGACCGGGCTTCAGCCGAACAAGGACTACTACTTAAGAGCTTATGCAGTCACGCCTAAGGGAACCAGCTACGGCAATAGCATCGCATTCAGCACACTGGTCACTGACAACGATGGCAATGTATATCACACCATTGCCATTGGCATTCAGATTTGGATGAAGGAAAATCTGAGAGTCACGCAACTGACGGACGGAACACCAATTCCAGAAATCAAGGAAAACAAGGATTGGGGGTTTGCTGAATTTGGTCTTTGCTGGTATGAAAACGACGCACCGCATTATAAGAATCCTTATGGAGCTCTCTATGATTGGAATGTGGTAGCAACTGGGAAACTCTGTCCAACGGGCTGGCATGTGCCCACAGATAGCGACTGGACATTACTGACCAATTTCCTTGGTGGCGAAGCTGATGCAGGTGATAAATTGAAGGAAAGAGGCGCTGACCATTGGCTTGCATTCAATGAGGCCACAAATTCATCAGGGTTCACGGCGATCGCTGGAGGTTCGCGCGGTTTCGACGGCTCATTTAACAGTCTCAGGGACGGCGGAGGATGGTGGAGTTCGTCTCCGGACGGAGGGAACCGTTCGTGGGGAAGATTCATGGCGTCCGGTTCCAGTTCGGTGTTCAGAACTAGCTATCAAAGGATGAATGGCTTTTCTGTTCGGTGCATTAAAACCGTGCACTGATTCCTCTTAGCCAGACTTCGTCACAGTGACCGATTTCGGTCAAACTCATTCAATTGCGTACAGCGTCTGACGGATATAACCTCCTATTTGCCAAATTGGGGGCAGCCTGAGGTGGCACATGTTTTGGATGATTTGCCGGTCCTCATCCCAAACCTATGTTCAAATTCAGCATCCTTCTATTCTTTAGAAATCTTCACCGGCAGAAGCTCACTTCGCTAATTCTGATACTGGGGCTTACGGTTGGGATAACCAGTGCGCTGCTCACTTATCTCTTTGTTAAGAATGAATTAAGTTACGACCGCTTTCACGAAAACGCCGACCGCATCTACCGCGTTAACCAGACCTTTATTTGGGGGGAAGGCAATGACCATCAGTTTGCCAGCACAGGGCCAGGCGTTTCTTTCGCTCTGGAAGCCGAATTGCCCGAAGTAGAGCAGGTTGTTAGAATCCATACGCCAGGTGATTACCTGATGAGCTACACCAACTCAAGGGGCCAGGTAACTTCCATCGACCAGGACCACGTTCTGGCAGCGGATTCCAATTTCTTCCAAGTGTTCACGTTCCCTTTGATTAAGGGTGACCCCCGAACTGCCCTGGTACATCCGCAGACCATGGTGATCACTCAATCAACTGCGGCCAAATACTTTGGGGAAGAAGACCCAATGGGCAAGATGATCAGGCTTGGTGAAGGAGACCAGCAGAAGAACTATGAAGTAACCGGAATCATCAGGGACATCCCCGACAATTCCTATCTGCAATTTGATGTTATGTTGTCGATGACCAGTTTCCCGGTTGTCAAACGGTTGTATTGGAGTTGGATATGGACACAGGTGGAAACGTACGTGCTTTTCCATCCCGGCTTCTCCATTGAACAGGCGCGCGCCCGATTGAAAGATATACCAAGAAAATATGCAGCCACCACCCTGGAGCGCGCCATGAACATGTCATTTGATGACTATATCCGTAGCGGAAAAAAGTGGGATCTGTACTTGCAGCCGCTGACTGACATCCACCTCCCTGAAGAAATAGTCTACAACCGCATTAGCGATGTTGGGAATATCAAAGTCATTTACGCCCTCATTGCTGCAGGAATTATCATGATCCTTCTCTCCTGCATTAACTTCATGAATCTTTCGACTGCCCAATACCTCAGGAAAGGAAAGGAAACGGCGGTAAGAAAAATTCTGGGCTCAGCCAGCCATCAACTTTCCCTCGGCTTTTTTACAGAAGCCGTGATGTATTGCCTGCTTAGCCTCATCATCGGCCTCAGCCTCGCACAATTGTCCCTTCCCTTGTTCAACCTTGCTACGGGCAAGCATTTCTCACTTGACCTTACTTCGGACTGGAACACAACCGCTGCTATGGCAAGTCTTATGCTGGTCATGAGCCTGCTGGCTGGCGTTTACCCCGCCGTATTTCTGAGTGCCTTTAAGCCTGTCGACGCGATGAAAGGTAAACTGAAGACGGGCAGTACGGCGCAACGCCTTCGCAATGGCATGGTTGTCTTCCAATTCGTCATTTCCATTGCACTTATCAGCTTCACGGGCGTTGTCTCTCAACAACTGAAGTTCTCTTATGAAAAGGATCTCGGCTTTGACAAGTCAAATCTCCTGGTTGTAGAACGTGCTGAATGGACAAAAGCAGAAGAATCCTTCGCGGCAGCATTAAACAACGCGCCAGGTGTCACGTCCGTGTCATGGTGTACTTCTGTCCCACCGAATACTTTTGGCGGGGACAAATTCAACGGCGACGGCAGTGAAAAGAATGTGGCGTTGAATTTCACTGAGGCAGATGAAAACTATCTTCCAACAATGGGCATCCGGGTCGCAGCCGGACGGAATTTCTCCAAGAGCACACCTGCCGACTCGGGCAGAGTGATCCTCAATCAAAAGGCTGTTGCTGCTTTTGGCTGGACACCGGAAGAGGCAATAGGTAAGCGGGTCCGATACCCGGGAAGCGACAATGCAACATTTGAAGTGATAGGTATAATGGAGGACTTCCATTACTGGTCCATCCTCACCCCAATAGAACCCTTTGCCGTTTTCCACATCAAGGCCAGGGCAATTACAGGTGGAAACAAATCACAGTACATCGTGCTGAAGATACAGTCTCAAAACAGCGATGCCTGGAAGGCTACCCTTGCGGGGATTGAAAATACATGGAGACTCTTTGCAGCCGACCATCCCTTCCAGTACACTTTCGTGGAGCAGGACTTCGCTGAAGCCTTCAGAAGCACCGAACGCTTTGGTCAGTCCCTGAGCATCCTTTCCGGACTCGCCATCCTGATAGCCTCCCTTGGGCTGCTCGGCATGATCATGCATACATTGGAAAACCGAACCAAGGAAATAGGTATCCGCAAAGTGGCCGGAGCTTCCGTTTCATCCATCATCATGCTTATTGCGCGAGACTACTCAAGACTGATCATGATTGCCTTTATCCTCAGCACGCCGCTGGCTTGGTTCGGCGTTCAACTTTGGCTGCAGGACTTTGAATACCGGATAACCCCTTCACCCATAACCTTCGTCATTTCGGGTGCAGCCGCGTTGGCAATAGCATTCCTTGTCACCAGCTATCATTCAATTAAAGCCGCACGCCGAAACCCCGTCGAAGTGTTAAGAACCGAGTAACTCAGAATCAACCTGAGGAATGCTTACCGCTTAGACTTCCCAAACCTGGATTTCAATTCAATGAGCTTCTCTTCCATAGATTCGGTGGCCTTGACAGGCCGGGAAGCCTCAGGCTTGCTTTTGTCGATTGCATTAGGTGAAGACCTACTTGGCGCAGCTGCTGCCGTCGGATTGGACTTCATCGACAATGCTATCCGCTTCCTTGCTTCATCCACCTCCAGCACCGTCACCCTCACCTTCTGGTGAACGGTAACCACTTCGCGCGGATCTTTGACAAAGCGGTCACTGAGATGGCTGATGTGAATGAGACCATCCTGGTGAACGCCAATGTCGACAAAGGCGCCGAAATTGGTTACGTTGGTGACAATACCAGGCAAGACCATGCCGGCTTTCAGATCCTTTATCTCGTGAATGCCCTCTTCAAAACTGAAGGCTTCAAATTTCTCACGCGGATCACGACCAGGTCTCTCCAATTCTGCAAGAATATCAGTGAGCGTCGGAAGACCCACAGAAGCGGAAACGTATTTCTTCAGGTCCAGCTTTCTTCTCAACTCGGCGCTCGACATCAGATCGCTCACCGTGCAGCCGAGGTCTTTGGCAAACCTTTCTACAACGCCATAGCTTTCAGGATGCACTGCACTTCGATCAAGGGGATTTTTTGACGCTCTTACCCGCAGAAATCCTGCGCACTGCTCAAATGCCTTTTCTCCCAACCGGGGCACTTTCTTCAATGAATTCCGATCCTTGAAAGCGCCGTTCTTTTGACGATACTCCACAATACTCTTTGCCAACTGTGGCCCAAGGCCAGAAACATATGACAGCAGCTCCTTACTGGCAGTATTAAGCTCAACACCAACAGAATTCACACAACGCATCACTACATCATCGAGGCCGGCCTTCAATTTTGCCTGATCCACATCATGCTGATACTGACCGACGCCAATCGACTTGGGATCAATCTTGACAAGCTCTGCCAAAGGATCAGTGAGGCGGCGGCCGATAGACACTGCCCCGCGCACGGTCACATCATGATCAGGGAATTCTTCACGGGCCACCTCAGACGCTGAGTACACCGATGCACCGCTTTCATTCACCATCACAACAATGATCTCCTTCGGTAAACCAAGTGACTTTACAAAAGACTCGGTCTCCCGGCTTGCCGTGCCATTGCCAATGGCAATTGCCTCGATCTTATACTTCTCGCAAAGGCCTTTGACGATCGTGCCCGCCTTGGCTGCTTCGCGTTGTGGCTCATTCGGATAGATCACAGAATGGAAAAGCAATTCCCCCTGTGCACCAAGACAAACCAATTTGGTCCCGGTGCGGAAGCCAGGATCCAGTGCCAGCACTCGCTTCTGTCCAAGTGGAGAAGCGAGCAAAAGTTCCTTGAGATTGGAACTGAATACCCTGATCGCCTCTTCGTCAGCCTTCTTCTTGCTTTCTGACCGCAGCTCGCTTTCCATGGAGGGCTGCAAAAGACGTTTGTAACTGTCACGAACGGCCTCCCGCACTTGTGCAGCTGCATCATGTGATCCTTTCACAAACTTCCGTTCGAGTTTCGCGATGGCTTCCTCCTCAGACGGCTCAATTCCGGTAGTCACATATCCTTCATTTTCTGCTCTCATCAGCGCGAGAAATCTGTGAGAAGGAATCTTTCCGATAGGCTCACTCCAATCAAAGTAATCTCTGAATTTAGCGGCCTCCTCCTCTTCCTTTTTTGACTTTACAACCCTGGAACTGATGACACCCTGCTTCCAGAAAAGTTCACGCATGGATTGCCTTGATTCCTGATTTTCGCTGATCCATTCTGCCATGATATCGCGTGCACCCTGCAGGGCTTCCTCTGCCGATGTCACACCTTTTTCCTTGTTTACATAGCTGAGAGCGAGCTTTAAGACGTTCACATTATCCTGCCTGAACAATTCAGTAGCGAGAGGCTCGAGGCCTTTTTCCCTGGCCGCTGTTGCTCGTGTCTTGCGCTTGGGCTTATACGGGAGGTAGATGTCCTCCAATTCTGCCGCAGTTTCAGCAGCCTCAATGGCCTTCTTCAGTTCAGCGGTTAGCAAACCTTGCTTGTCAATAGTCTTCAGGATGGTCTCTCTCCTTTTCTCAATTTCCAGAAGCTCTTCATTCAGGTCGCGTATGGCAGCAAGCGCTACCTCGTCGAGGCTTCCGGTTTTCTCCTTGCGGTATCGTGCTATAAAAGGGATTGTTGAGCCCTCATTGAGAAGTTGAATTACACTATCTACCTGTACAGCAGTGAGATGAAGTTCCTTTGCAATCTTTTGCGTAATGTCAGTCATGAAAGTTTAAAAAATATCGGTGAAAGATAAGTAAAGTTCGCTGTTCATGTTTCAAAAGCAGCCACCAAAAGAAATCGATATCTGTCGTTGAATGTATACTTTTGAATGCATAATCTTTTAGCCAATCAATACAATGAACCCGGGTAATTTGCAACTGATTTCTATAGCCACAGCCTGGCTGGACAAGTTCAACAGGCATGATCTGGAAGGGCTCCTGTCGCTTTATGATGACAATGCTGAACATTACAGTCCGAAACTGAAAGCCAGACAACCGGAAACCAATGGACTCATACACGGCAAGTTGGCAATGAGGAACTGGTGGCGTGATTCTTTTGAACGACTTCCTTCCCTTCAATATGAAGTGGTTCGTTTAACTCCGTTTGAAAATAGAGTATTCATGGAATACATCAGACATGTCACCGGGGAAGAAGATCTTTATGTGGGAGAAATGCTGATCACCAAAGACGGATTGATCGTTACTTCAAGGGTGTACCATAGTTAGTAACTAGTATTCAGTAGTGAGTAATAAACAGGCATTAATCAGCAAGCGACATGAACAAGTTATCTATAATCTTCTGGCTGTGTACTTCCGTTTGTGAGGCACAGACTTCTGAAACATTCAGCCCGTCGTTGCTGGGCATTGCTGTTAAGAATGTGGATGTGGAGTCGGCATGGTATACGCGAAATCTGGGCTTCAGCATACGTGAAAAGATGGAGTTCCCGCAATACGACAGCCTGCGCATCTTTATCCTTGAGCGGAATTCCTTCAGACTGGAGTTGATTCAAAAGAAGGATGCCTTCTCCATTCACAAGTTCCTGCCTGATTATGACACCTTCGACTCAAAACTCATGGGGTTGGATAAAATTGAATTCAGGGTGGATCATGTCGATAGGTGGTTCGACCGTTTGAAGCAGGTCGGGGTGAAATTCAGGACCAAACTCATGAAGGACGAAAAATTGCGGGAATGGTCCTTCATTGTGGAAGATGCCGAAGGGAATTTTGTGCAGCTTATGGAAAAGTTCTAGAAACTACTTACTTCCTACCACTTACTTCCTACTACTCACTACT
>JBDHXU010000140.1:0-8029 GCA_039810905.1 Cyclobacteriaceae bacterium
GTCTTCTCCACCACTATATCCTTACCCAGTTTGAACGTCGCAGATTGGAGTGTGTTCTCAGAGGTTCCAACCCTGACCGTATAGGTCCCCGCATCGGCCACCCAGGAATTCACTTTGGTTTGATAAGAGGCAAGATCTCCCGCCGTAAGTGTGAAGTTGATAGTCTGCGACTCCCCGGGGTTAAGGAGTTTGGTCTTGGCAAAACCCTTCAGTTCAGAGGCTGGCTTATCCAACTTCCCGGTAGGAGCGCCCACATACAACTGCACTACTTCTTTTCCGGTCACCTTGCCGGTGTTGGTTACCGTAACGGACAAACTAAGTTTGTCGGTAAACGTCGGCGAGCTTGGGGTCAGGTTGCCATAAGTGAACTGGGTATAGGATAACCCGTATCCGAATTCATAAGCAGGCTTGACTTTGAATGTATTGTAATACCTGTATCCTACATACACGCCTTCAGCGTAAACGACTTCGGCCTCATGTTGCTTGATGCCAAACATTCCTGGTACTTCGCGATCCTTGAATTCTGTTCCCGGGAAATTCTTCGCAGTGGGATCATCGTTGTAACTGGCGGGGAAAGTAGTGGCCAGCTTGCCGGACGGATTCACTTTGCCGCTGAGGACATCAGCCATAGCATTGCCGCCTTCCATGCCGGGCTGCCATGCAAGTAAGATAGCATCCAGCTGGTCTCTCCAGCCTGTCACTTCAATAGGTGCAGCAATGTTCAGCACAGCGATAACCTTCTTGCCCTTAGCATGAAATGCATCGGCCACAGTCTTAACAAATGCTTTTTCATCTGCAGAGAGCGTATAGTTCCCTTCCAACTTGCGGTCGGTCCCCTCCCCGGCATTTCGGCCTATCGCAATGACAGCATATTCTGACGTGTTGGCGGCACGGGCTACTACATCATTGTTGACAAACAACTCGTTGATGGGTGGCGTCGGGTTCATGAACTCTTCGATCATGCTCTTCTTTGGATGTTTCCTGTTCTCTTCCTCGATGTATTGGGTGTAGGTCATTACAAGCTCTGGGTTAACCGCGTAACCCGCCTTGTACAGACCGTCTGCCAATGAGATGGTATACATTCGGGTCACGTCGCCGCTGCCGGTTCCTCCAGCGATCAGTTCATAACCGTTATTTCCGAAGACTGCCAGTGAAGTGCCGGCCTTCAACGGCAAGGTATTTTCGTTTTTGAGCAGGACCATGCTTTCGGCAGCTGCTTCCCTTGCAATCTTTGCATTTCCCTTAAGGTCTGGGTTGTCAGAAAACTTATAGCCTTTGTAGGTCGGTGACAGCAGAATGACGTTCAAGATGTCAGTCGCATTCTGGTCGAGGACTTTGACATCCAGCTTCCCGTTCTTTACAGCCTCGATGATAGCCTGCTTCTGCGGCGGTATTCCTGGCATAATAAGATTGTTGCCGGCTCTCTGAATTTCCACGGCATCCCTTCCACCGAACCAGTCACTCATGACGAATCCCTTAAATCCCCACTCCTTGCGCAGGATGGTGTTAAGCAGTTCGGGATTTTGAGAGGTAAGAGGACCGTTGACAAGGTTATAGGAACTCATGATGGTCCACGGGTTTGACTCCTTCACCATGATTTGCCATCCTTTGAGATAGATTTCCCGTAAGGCTCTTTCGCTAGCAATCACATTGACAGTGCTGCGGTTGGTTTCCTGGTTGTTGGCAAAGAAATGTTTGGCGGAAACGCCTACTCCTTTGCCCTGTATGCCTTTGATCATGGCCGCTGCTATGTGGCCGGTAATGAGTGGATCTTCAGAATAGTATTCGAAGTTGCGTCCGCCCAGGGGATTGCGGTGAATGTTCATGCCAGGCCCAAGCACAATGTCGATACCATAATCTTTGATCTCCTGTCCGAAGGCTGATCCAACTTTCCTGACCAGCGTTGTATCCCAGCTGGAAGCCAGAAGAGTTCCGGTGGGCCATGCTGTTGCATAATAGGCCCTGGACATTGGGTTGGGGAAAGGATGCACACCTGAAGGGCCATCGCATACAACCAGGGAAGGAATACCCAGCCTTGGTACACCTACGATAGTGCCAGCTGCACCGCGAACACGTTTCTGTGCTTCGGTTGGCTCGCCTCCTGCGCCTGGGATGCCAGGCATGTTGAGACCTCCTCCTACCAGGAGGTTTACCTTTTCCTCCAGCGTCATGGCGGCCACCACATCAGCAGTGGGGTTCTTGCCTAGCTGGGGCAAATTCTGTGCGTTGAGTGAGTACGTGGTGATGGACAATACCAAGGCAATTGTCCAGCGGAAGTTGCGGTGTGCCATATGCTCGAGATAAAGGATATGAATGAGTCAATATGACACAATAGTAATTATATTTGAATTCAAATCAAAAATCAATCTATTGGCACCCGCATGAAACAGAAAGAGAACCCCCTGAAAGACTTTTTACTAAAGGGTCACCTGCGCTATATGCCCGGCGTATCGGTCGACAATGTCATTTTCGGATTTCATGAAAACCAATTGAAGGTATTGCTGCTTCAGGCGAACACAGGGAAATTCTGGATGTTGCCAGGCGGGTTTGTGCAGAAGAATGAGCATATTGACGAGGCGGCCGCTCGCGTTCTGCAAACACGCACCGGGCTTGACAATATTTTCCTGCAGCAGTTCCACACATTTGGGCAACCGAGGCGCTCCAGCAATAAGGCGCTGATAGAAACATTTCATTCCCTTGAAGTCCCCTATGATCATGATCACTGGCTTCTTCAGCGATTCGTATCGATTGGTTACTACGCCCTGGTTGAATACGAAAAGGTCCATCCTCAGCCTGATGAGTTGTCGCGAGCCTGCACCTGGCACGACCTCGACAAGTTGCCCTCCCTCCTGCTTGATCATAAGGAGATCATTATGAAGGCGCTGGAAGAATTGCGGCTCCGGCTCAATTATCAACCTGTTGGCTACAACCTTCTTCCGGAACAGTTCACGATGAAGAATCTGCAATCCATCTACGAGACCCTGCTTGACCGGGAACTGGATCGCGCCAATTTCAGCCGCAAGATTCTCTCTTTCGGCATATTGGACCGCAAACGGAAGCACTTTACCGGCGGTGCACACAAAGCTCCTTTTCTCTACAGTTTCAACCAGAAGAAGTATTTCAGGGCGCTGGAGAAGGGACTCGGACGGGACTTCTAGTTGCCATGTTCCAGGAATACACATTGTACTTATATTCAGGCATGTTCAGCATCAGGAATGTCTCACGTAACCGGGCTCCGCTATTCCGTAACCTTTCCTGGGAACCGGGAAATGACAATTGGGTGATCTCAGGTCCAGCAGGCAGCGGAAAAACCTCATTGCTTGAAGTACTGGCAGGTAAGGTTATCCCTCATGAAGGAGAAGTCCACTATGATTTCATACCCGAAATGGGAGATGATCGCAGATTTGAGGCCAGGAGAGAACGGATCATATACATCCCGGCAGGAGAAGCGCAGGCATTCAGTCAGCATGACCAGTATTACCAACAGCGCTATTACAGCCTGGGCGATGAGCAAACACTCACTGTTCGGCAATGGCTCGGAATGAGAGAGGAGGCTGGATTGGGCACGCTCCCATCCCGTCTCGGGATTGGAAATCTGCTTGACCTGGAAATGACAAGGCTTTCCAATGGTCAACTCAAGAAGGCGATGATCCTCAAGCACCTGATCGGTCGTCGTCCCCGTTTGCTCCTGTGGGATTACCCCTTTGAAGGACTGGACATTCGCAGCAGAAGGGATTTGTGCGACTTCCTGGATCAGTTGGCACTGTCTGCGGGTGTTCAGTTGGTGCTTGTCGATCATCGACATGTTCTGCCTGCCTGCGTTACAAGACGGTTGCTGCTGTCCGACATGACGATCACCGGCGAGGAAAAAGTTGAGCATCACCGCGTGGAGCCCACCTCATACAGGCCTTCAAAGAACTTTGAAAGGCATGGAGAGCCAGTTGTAGTCATGAAAGATGTTACAATCCGGTACGGGGAGAAATGCATCATGGAGGGAATCAACTGGACAATCCGGCGCGGCGAACGCTGGGCTCTCACGGGTCCCAATGGTTCAGGCAAGACTACCTTGTTCAGTCTCATTTTCGCCGATCATCCCCTGGCCTATAGCAACCAGATCTGGATTTATGGCAAAAGGCGCGGCACCGGCGATTCCATTTGGGATATCAAATCGCGGATGTCTTACCTGGGACCAGAAGTAATGCGCTTCCTGTCACCACAGGAAACCATGCTGACGGCACGGGAGTTTGTTCTTCAAAGTATTCCGGAGGAGTTGTTAATGGAACAGGCATCCTATTTTGAGGTTACAGAATATATGGATCGTCAACTCAGGAGACTTTCTTCCGGGGAATTGCAAATGATCATGCTGATGAACTGCCTCATTCAGGACCGGGAGCTTTACCTTCTTGACGAACCCTTTCAATACCTCGATGATCATGCATTGGCATTGGTTCGCAATTATATGCAATTGCATCTGGGCTCAGACAAGACCTTGGTGCTGATCAGCCATCAGTATGAGGAGCTCAATGGCTGGACGCGGGAGCGGCTTGATATGGGTGAAGGAAGCGCTACTGGATTACGCCCGTTACCATGAGTTGAGTGGTAGAGAATTCCTGAGACCCTTCAAAACCCTGCTGTTTGGGGCTGCTGTATTCGATTACTACGGCAATCTTGTTGTCCTGCACATAGAAAGAGTCTATGCGGTAGCTTTCAACTGCGCCCCGTGATTCAGGTGTCTTTTTGTCTGACTGCAATACGAGGGTCGATCCGCTGTTCAGAAGCTGAAGCTCGAACATCTTGTTCCCGTCGGGTGCATCCCGGGTAACAAGGTTAAGTGACCTGGTTCCTCCCTGGTAGGGAAAAGTAAAGGCGCCATTGGCATCTGCCGTATACCTGGTACCGGTCCGTTTCATTCCGATGTGGTTTGCAGAAAGGCTGGGTCTGGCCATTTCCATCACTTTCGAATGAGCCTGTTCTTCCGGATCTTCTTGCTCATCTGTAAATGGTTTCACCGCATAATCATTCTTGTCAACATCGAGGATGTAGAGAGTGGCAGAAGGAAGCATGGCACCGTATGCAGGAAGCCATGCGATGCTGAAGGCAACATATCTGTTGTCGTCGCTGAAACCGAGGAAATGCAATGTCGTTCTGGCTTCGTCAACCATGGCTACAGGCTGATTATCGACTTGCCTGAATCCTGTTACCTGCTGGACCTGTCCTTCTGCGTAACCTTCCTCTCCGCAGGTTCTGCCTTTGATCATGGTATACGTAACTTCAAACGTCTGGCCTACCAGGTCTGGATTAGCTATAACTTCATTGTTCTCCTCCTTACTCAGCGAAATCCATAGTTTATCCTCCTCTGGCGAAAGTTTTCTGACTGCATTGCCGAAATCACCGAATGAAAATTCCAGATGAAAACAATCACCCATACCGGCAGACTCGAATGTTCCGGTATCCACCGTTGGCCTGGAATCATTTGACCGAACTGTTGAATCTGCCTTGATCCTGGTTGAGTCATTTGAATCAGAATGTTCAGCAGGTTTTGTGGAGCAGGCTGAAACTATAACAGCGAGCAGGAATACAATTTTATTCATAGACGGAGTAACCGGCAGTGCTCACCGGCCATTTGGGTTCAAACAATTGTTTATGGCAGCAGAGCAGAACGGACCACTGTCCTGGTTTCTAGAAAGTGATCATCACCATTTGGCTGTGCTTGATATTGCAGAAACATGATGAGTTTCTTGCCGCTCACGACAACCTTCGAAATATCATAGTTCGTGATATAGTCCTCTTCAGGAGCCAACCTTATTTGACCAGCCTGAAGAAGCGGAATTTGACGTGTGCTGCTTTGCAGCAAGAGTTCGAATTGAGGATCACAGCACCTGGTCGGCACGATGTTTATAACAAGCCGCCATACCACTTCACTGCCGAGAAGTGCACACTCGCCCAGGTACGTTGGAACGTCCGTAAAGCCGGTATTGCGGATGCCAAATCCTTCCAGCATGGGCCGGGCCTTTTGCTGGACCAGTTTGTGCCCATCATCATCAGTGCTGAAGTTTGATGAATCAACAACGGCAGGCGCGGCCGGAGAATTGCGCTCTGTATCAATGACAGTCAGTGTAGCTGTCCTTTTTCTTCCCACTCTTGGAGAAAACCATGCCTCGCTCCAGGCAGCATATTTGCCATCAGAAGAGATGCCGACAAAACGTGCCGAGGTTCCTGTGCGCTGAAAAGTCTCTTTCTCAGCAGGTTTTGAAGATTCATGCGATTCCACATCGTAATAAGTCTTCACGCCCGGCAAAATGTCGTGGTCGAATGGCGCGGAAAGAGTAGGCCACGGGTTGGCTGCATGCCTTAACATTTCTTCCTTGTTGTTCCTGGAATTTTCGTAATCCTTGTGCCTCCGGTAGAGTTTGCCAGTACTCAGGTTAAAATCATAATAGTCTTCGGTACCGTTCGCACTGGTTTCTGTATCTGTGAGTCCGATCATAAAGAAGTCATTATTCTGATACCGGAACCGACAGGTCTTGTTTGACTTGTCAGCACTTCCGGCAAATGAGCTTACAGACAGAATCCCTTTTGAGATGGTAATGCCGTCAAAGGGATCGCCCAGCAATCCGCCTTCTTCACTTTTGCCGATGATCTTGTCACTGGACGATATCATGATCCAGTCACCGTTCTTCATATTGAAATAGACGAACAACCGTCTCTTCTTACCTAAGTCGTCTGATCCATTCATTTCTTCAATGACGATGGCTGCATCATTGAGGGAATCCTTGTTAAGATCACCGTATTGTTCGGCCAGGACAACCCAGTCGTCGGGAAGATTCCTTTTAAGTATGGCTTTAGCATCCGGCTTTTGTGCATGGAGCCCTAGAGATGACAGGCTGAGTAATACAAGAATGTAGATCCTCATGAAATGAAATTAGTCCAATAGCCGCATAGGAGCAAGTCCGGTATAGCTTTACCCTTTCGCCCTTATTATCACTCCTTATTGAATGAAGGTAACCAGATAGGATACCCCCGGCCGGGTGGTGAAACTAACGTAAGACCCGCTCCTGGTGTACCGGATTGGCTTGCCGTTCTCGGTGATGCGCACTTTCTCAGCACCAACTTTTAATCTGCCAGTATTTCCCTTCAAAGATAAGATGACAGCAGTGACTGCCTTTCCATTTTTCCATTCGAGGTCTAGTTCAAATGCGCCGCGAACCCGCATTCCCCTGAATGATCCTTCAGCCCATTCCTTTGGCAAAGCAGGAAGAAGCTCAATGAAATCATCATGCGACTGCACCAGCATCTCTGCTATCCCTGCCGTCGTACCCAGTGTTCCATCTACTTGCATCGGCGTGAAGCATTTAGCGAACAATTGAGGATAGGACTGATCATGGAAGTAACCTTTGAGTATTTTCAGAGCACGTTCTCCATCATGTAGTCTTGACCATAGTGCAACTTTCCATGCACGCGACCAGCCGGCGCCTCCGTCACCTCGTTGCTCCAGGACTGCCCTGCAGGCATCCATTAGCTGCGGAGTCTTAACCGGCGAAAGAACATGGCCGGGGTATAGTCCATAGAGGTGAGAAAAATGTCGATGATTGGCTTCAAGCTGTCCCCAGTCGTCTGTCCATTCTCGTAGTGATCCATCTTTACCCAGCTGTGGTGGCACTAGCCGGCCCATCATGGCCTGGACCTTTGATGCAAGTTCAGCGTCGGTATTGAGGAGCCTGCTGGCCTCGATGAAATTGCTAAAGAGGTCGTGGAGTATCTGCATATCGATGGAAGAGCCAGCACATATGGTTGTACCCGGCAGATAGCTGCCCGTGGTCTCGTCAAAGTAGCGACCATTTCCAGGGCTTAATGGGAAGTTTTCGGGGGATGTAGATGGATTGGTTATCAAATATTTATGAGTTCTATCTTCAATTAAAAACTCACCAAAGAATTCAACGCTTCCCTTCAGGGCAGGATAGATATCGGATACAAATCCCCTGTCGAGTTTATACTTGTAACGCTCCCAAACTGTGTTGAGAAGCCAGGC
>JBDHXU010000141.1:0-7917 GCA_039810905.1 Cyclobacteriaceae bacterium
ACAATCTTAACAGCATCCGGTCCCACAATGAAGTTTTCGGAATCCATCTTGTGCTTCGTAAGATCCTCCACATCCACAGCCCGGAAAGTACCCAGACCGATATGGAGAGTCACATAGGTCATCTCAATGCCTTTGAGCTGCATGCGTTTCAACAATTGACGTGTGAAATGCAGACCGGCTGTAGGTGCTGACACAGCACCTTTACGTTTTGCATAAATAGTCTGAAAGCGGTCTTTGTCGGCTGGCTCAACCTTGCGTTTGATGTACTTGGGTAGGGGAGTCTCACCTAACGTTTCTACCACCTTGTCGAATGCTTCCGAATCGCCGTCAAACAGAAAACGGATGGTGCGGCCACGTGAAGTGGTGTTGTCGATAACTTCAGCGACAAGGTCTCCGTCCCCGAAATAAAGTTTGTTTCCCACACGGATCTTGCGGGCAGGGTCAACCAGTACATCCCACAGATGCATTTCGGCGTTCAGTTCCCTGAGGAGGAACACTTCAATTTTGGCTCCGGTCTTTTCCTTGCGGCCATAAAGACGCGCCGGAAACACCATGGTATCATTGCCGACAAACACGTCACCTTCGTCAAAGTAATTGACGATATCCTTGAAAGCCTTGTGCTCAATCTTTCCAGTATCCTTATGCACCACCATCAGGCGTGCCTCATCCCTGTTTTCGGAAGGGTGAAGAGCAATCAGGTTATTGGGGAGGTCAAACTTGAATTCAGATAATTTCATCGGGTAGTTATTATGATGGTAGAGGTATTACAGATTGGGGTAGCCTGGAAACTTGAGAAAATGGTCCGGCATCATGCGAAAAGGCGGGGTAAGGTAAACCGGACTGACATGCATAAGCTTACGGGCTTTTGGCCCCTGTCGAAGGGCCTGAATGTTAAATAAGGCTGCAAAAATAGTGTTTAATTGTCCCGCCAAACAACCGGAACTGCTTTTTTAGCGTTTATTTGTCCTATGCTGGTTATTCGACTGATCGGAGAGAGCTTTGCTTTTGCCTGGAAGGCTCTGAAGTCCAACCTCCTGAGGACGGTGTTGTCTCTGCTGGGGGTCACCGTGGGCATTTTCGCCATTATCGCGGTGTTTACCCTTGTTGATTCGCTTGAGAAAAATATCAAGTCAAGTTTTGACTTCCTCGGTACCGGGGTCATCTATGTAGGCAAATGGCCCTTTACGGCTGATGCCAACGGCGAGTTTAAATGGTGGGAGTACTGGAGGAGACCCACGCCGTCCGTAAACGAATACAAGTTTCTAAACGCCAATCTTAAGAATAAGTCGGCCATCTCCATATATGCCGCCAGGGGGAACAGCATTATACGCAAGGGCAGCAACAGCATTGGCCAGGTAGGTCTCCGGGGTGCGGGGGATGGATATGACGAGATATTCGAGGTAAACCTCGATGCGGGTAGGTATTTCACAATGGATGAGGTTGAAGCCGGCAGAAGCATGGCCATCCTCGGCTATGAAGTTGCACAAGCACTTTTCCCCAATGGCCGGAACCCGGAGGGCGAAGAAATAAAGGTCAAGAACATGAGGTTCAAAGTCATCGGGGTGATGAAAAGGGAAGGACAAAGCTTCCTCGGCACGCCCAGCAACGATTATACTGTCCTCATACCCTACAATGCGTTCCGTAAACTTTATCAGACTGGCACGGGCGCATGGAATGAACTCCAGTCTTCCATCGGTATCAAGGGCTATGAGACGGATTTGGGCTTGGTTGAACTGGAAAATGAAGTAAAGGGCCTCCTGCGCGGTCGCAGGGGTCTAAGACCATCAGATAAAGACAACTTTGCGCTCAACCGCCCCGAAGCCATTGCAAATGCAATCGGGCAATTGTTTGATGTGGTGGGCATCGCCGGCTGGATCATTGGAGGATTTTCCATCCTGGTTGGCGGGTTTGGCATCGCCAATATCATGTTCGTTTCTGTAAAAGAGCGTACCAGTATCATCGGCCTTCAGAAATCCCTCGGTGCGAAGAATTACTTCATCCTGTTTCAGTTCCTGTTCGAGGCCATCTTCCTCAGTCTCATCGGCGGACTCGGAGGTATCCTGCTTGTATTCCTTCTGACTTTCCTTCCTTTTGGAAGTCTTGAGGTAGGGCTGAGTTTCAAGAACATTGTCCTTGGCCTGGGCGTATCTTCCGTAATCGGACTAATTGCCGGAATAGTACCTGCAGCCGTTGCGGCCCGATTGGATCCGGTAATTGCGATTAGAGCAAATTAGTTGACGGCTTCTGGCTATTAGCTTTTGGCTTTTGGCTTGGCGCTCCAATGCATTGAGCTGCTTCACCCTGGAAAGTTGGATCACGCAAGGGGCATTGGGTCCCCATCCAACAGCCAATAGCCAAAGGCCAACAGCCGCTTTCAGCTTTGGCTTGGCGCTCCAATACTTTGAGATGCTTTGCTCTGGAAGGTTGAATCACGTATCGTCTTGGGCCCCCATCCAACAGCCAATAGCCAAAGGCCAACAGCCGCTTTCAGCCAACAGCTGCTTCTAGCTTTTGGGTTCTGGCTTCTGGCTGGCACTCCAATGCTTTGACACGCTTTAACCTGGCAGGATGAATCAGGCCCATGCGTTGGGTCCCTATCCAACAGCCAACAGCCAAAAGCTAAAAGCTAAAAGCTAATAGCTAATAGCCACTAGAATCATTCCGCTTTCTCCGGCAGCGGTTCGCCGCTCATGAGCTTTTCCTTGATCTTCTTTTCCAGCTCTTCGCTGAGTTCGGGGTTATCCTCAATCAGTTGCTTCACTGCATCGCGGCCTTGTCCAAGTTTGTTGCCGTTATAGGAGAACCAGGAGCCAGACTTTTGTAATATATTGAGCTCCACACCCAGGTCGACAATTTCGCCCGACTTGGAGATACCTCTTCCATACATGATATCGAATTCGACGACCTTGAACGGAGGTGCCACCTTATTCTTTACCACCTTTACCCGTACGCGGTTTCCGGTAACTTCGTCGCTGCTTTCCTTGATCTGCCCGATCCGGCGGATGTCCAGGCGAACGGAAGCATAGAACTTAAGGGCGTTACCGCCGGTAGTGGTTTCCGGATTCCCGAACATGACACCGATCTTCTCACGCAACTGGTTGATAAAAACGCAGGAGCAGCCGGTCTTGCTGATAGTACCCGTGAGTTTGCGAAGGGCCTGCGACATGAGCCTTGCCTGAAGACCCATCTTGCTTTCACCCATCTCGCCTTCGAGTTCGCCTTTGGGAACAAGTGCGGCAACGGAGTCGATCACGATTATATCAATGGCTCCCGAACGGATGAGATGATCGGCAATCTCAAGCGCCTGCTCGCCATTGTCCGGTTGTGAGATAAGGAGGTTCTCTGTATCGATGCCCAGCTTTTCAGCATAGACCTTGTCAAATGCATGTTCCGCATCGATGAAGGCAGCCAATCCGCCTTTGCGCTGCGCTTCGGCAATGCAATGCATGGTCAGGGTCGTCTTTCCTGAGGATTCAGGACCGTAAATCTCAGTGATCCGGCCACGTGGAATACCTCCGATCCCAAGAGCAATGTCCAGTCCAAGGGAACCGGTGGAGATGGCCGGAACATCCATCACCTTTTCATCGCTCAGGCGCATCACCGTTCCTTTGCCGTATGTCTTATCCAGTTTGTCAAGGGTTAACTGGAGGGCTTTCATTTTCTCTTTCGCGTCGCTCATAAAAGTGCTTATGTCAATAAGTGTTTAGTTACAAAAATGTTCCGCTTGTATGTGTTCGTACGACCATCAATAGTCCGACGGTATTTGCGTGAAGCGGGGGTTCAAATTACTACTTCAATGATAGAAAGGAAACGCGGCCTTGCGTAATAGTTTTGGCTGGTAAACCAGACATTTTTTAACTGATTAATTCTTAATGATTAACCCCCAACAGTCTTAATTTGCACTTTCATGTCAGGGTTCAGAAATATCGCCTTGCTTCTCTGTGTGCTTTGCCTTTCGCCGGCATTTGCACAGCTGAACAACCGCGTGTTTGAAGACCGGATGTCCGTGGAGGAGGCGGATTCCGGCAAATTCTTCGCAGGGATCAATGCATTGGGATTCTTCAAAAACAATGAATACGTGCGCACCATTATTGATGGGTATACTTTATACGGCTACCAGTTTCAGCCTTTCGTCAGCTATCACCTCACCAAAAATGTCAGAATCGATGCGGGGGGCTATTTTCAGAAGGATTTCGGTAATAGCAGCTTCTCCACTTCCGCGCCCATCTTTTCTGTAAAATGGAAGAAGAAAGAGTATTCCGTGATCTTCGGCAATCTTGAGAGCTCACTTAACCACCGGCTCATCGAACCTTTGTACGACTTTGAAAGGGTCCTGAATAACAGGCTGGAGACGGGTACCCAGTTCCAGTTTATGCGTGATGATTTCTTTGCTGATGCATGGATCGACTGGCAGTACATGCAATACTGGAGAGATCCCCACCAGGAGCAGCTCGTTGCAGGTTTATCCTTACAAAAGCGCGTATTGAAAACAGGTAACGGTGCGATCAGCATTCCCTTTCAGATCGTCACCCGTCACCAGGGCGGACAACTGGATGTTGCCGGCCTTCCTATCCAGACACTGTTCAACACCGCCATAGGCATCAACTGGACACAAAACTTTTCAGGCAGGGTAAAGGCTTTTACCGCTAATGGTTTCTACCTCTACGACAAAGACATTACCAAGGCGAGACAAGCTTATTTTGACGGCGCCGGCGTGTACGTCAATGCCACGGTGTCAACGTCCTTTGGCCTCGACGTGATGGCAAGCTATTGGCAGGCCAATGAATTTCAGTCCTTCATGGGCGGAAAGATCTATCCGGCAGTTTCGTACTTCGATCCAACCCGGATTCAGCCCACGCCCAACCTTATGATCCTCAGATTTCTTTATGATTATAAAGTCGCGGACAACCTGTATCTCACCCTTCGGTATGAACCTTATTTTGATCTATCCTTCAAAACCTTTCAATATTCCTACGGATTATACGTTAACTACCGCGACCGCTATTTCATGTTCAAGAGAAGGAAATGATACTTAGAAAAATCTTGCTGGCGGCGCTAGTGGTGGTGTCTGGTTCTGCGATCTATTACTGGCCCCTGCTCAGTTATGCCGCGGGCCAGGGATGGGGCCAATGGAAGATTATCCGGAATGCGAGGCCGGTGGAAGAGTTTTTGAGTGATCCGGCTTTCCCGGATTCCCTGAAGAAGAAGCTCTACCTGATCCAATCTGCCAGGAAATATGCCATTGATTCGCTGCACCTGAATGATACAGAAAACTACACCACCCTGTACGATCAGAAGGGTCAGGAGCTCATGTGGGTGGTCATTGCGTGCGAGCCGTTCAGACTGATTGAAAAGCGTTGGGATTTTCCAGTGATCGGATCGGTTCCCTATAAGGGATTCTTCAACAGGGAGAAGGCGATCAAAGAAAGAGAAGGTCTGGAAAAGGAAGGTTGGGACGTAAGCATACGCAACCCCGGTGGCTGGAGCACATTGGGGTGGTTCACCGATCCGATTCTGAGTGGCATGTTGCGCAGAAGTGACGGCGATCTCGCCAGCCTCATCATTCACGAGATGGTCCATGCCACCATCTACGTACGCGACAGTTCTGAATTCAATGAAAACCTGGCGAGCTTCATCGGCGACCGTGCCGCAGAAAAGTTCCTTGCTTCCACGCTCGGTGACACCGCGAAACAGTACAACACATACCTCCATGAAGATGGCGATTACAGGAAAGTGGCAGAGCACATGCTGAGGGCTACCGGCAAACTCGACAGCCTCTATTCCACCATGAAGGACTCCGATCCTGTGGAGGTTAGGAAGAAACTGAAGGAAGCAATGATCCGCAAGATCATCGACGCCATGGATACGATCACCTTCAGTGATGGGAGGAAACCATCGCGCCGTTTTGCCGGAAGACTGCCCAACAATACCTACTTCATTTCATTCAAAACCTATGAGTCGAAACACGACTACATGAAAGATGAATGGATCAACCATTATCATGGTGATCTCAAAGCCATGATTGAGGACTACAGGAAAAAGTATCCATCCTTATAAAGGCCTTCAACAGGCCGTGATTGCCGAAGTTCTTGCAGATTAAGCTTTTGTTAAGATCATAACAGTGGTTTTTTATTGGCTTCACAAGTGTCTAATTTTGATGATTGTAATGTGAATTCCATGGGTAAGAAACCTGCCTACAAGGTACTGGTGGTGGATGACGAGGAAGCCATTCTCGAGTTGTTGAAATACAACCTCGAGAAGGAAGGCTATGAGGTCAGGACGGCTCAAAACGGTCAGGTGGCCGTTGACATTGCAAAGAAATTCAAGCCTGACCTGGTCCTGCTGGATATCATGATGCCGGTGATGGACGGTGTGGAGGCATGCCGGCAACTGCGGGCTATCCCTGATCTGGTGAATACCTTCATTGTTTTTCTCACGGCCCGTTCGGAAGAATATTCAGAAGTGGCGGCATTCGACGTAGGAGCAGATGACTATATCACCAAGCCCATCAAGCCAAGGGCCTTGTTGAGCAGGATGACTGCGCTTTTCCGACGCGACTCGAAGGGAAAGGATCAATCCACCAAAATCACCATCGGAGATCTGGTGATCGACAAATCCAGCTATACGGTCAAGGTGAAGAATAAGGAGGTCAGTCTGCCCAAAAAGGAATTTGAACTACTGTATTTCCTGGCGCAGAATCCCAATAAAGTGTTCAGCCGTGATGATTTGCTGCAGAATATCTGGGGTACCGATGTCTACGTGCTGGTCAGGACAGTGGATGTTCACATAAGAAAAGTGCGGGAAAAGATCGGAGATGACTACATTTCGACTGTAAAAGGAGTCGGATACAAGTTCAATCTCCCCTAAAGCATGTTTAAAAGCGCCCGGACGATGGCCCTGCTCCTGGCGGTGCTCATCGCACTGGTGACTGTCCTCTTTCTTTCGCTGGTTGAAGATGTCTCCCGTACCGGCCTGGTGGTTGCAGCGCTCATCAGTTTCTCAGTTGCCTATCTGCTCACGTTTGTGGTAATGGAGTTTGTGGTCTTTCGCGAGATCAACAAAATCTACAAGATGCTGGACAAACTCAAGAAGAAGGAGTTGGGCGGCTTCAAGAAGGATAGATCATGGAGCCTTAATCCCCTGAGGGACATCAACGAACAGATTATTTCATTCGCACTTCTGAAGCAGCGGGAGATCGATGAACTCAGGAAGCTCGAAGCATTCCGTAAGGAGTTCGTTGCCGATGTCTCCCATGAACTCAAAACACCCATCTTCGCCGCACAGGGTTTTGTGCATACCCTTCTTGACGGTGCGATCGACGACAAGAACGTCAGGCACAAGTTCCTGAAGAAAGCTGCCAAAAGTCTCGACGGACTGGATATACTCGTACAGGATCTTCTCACACTTTCGCAGATCGAATCAGGTGATATCAAAATGAAATTTGATATGGTGGACCTGTGGCGGATCAGTGCCGAAGTAGTTGAGCAGCTCGAGGAGAAGGCGCATAAAAAGGAAATACGGCTGAAGTTGCAGGACCCTGGCCAGAAACTGATGGTGTATGCCGACGGTCAGCGCATTTCTCAGGTTATTACCAATCTTGTGAGCAACGGCATCAACTACACTGCAGAAGGAGGCGAAGTCACGGTTTATTTTGACATCGGCAAGAAGAACATTACCACGTATGTTAAAGACACCGGTGAAGGAATTCCAAAGGAACACCTTACCCGTATCTTCGAGCGCTTCTACCGCGTGGACAAAAGCCGCAGCAGGGAAAAAGGCGGCACCGGTCTCGGCCTGGCCATTGTCAAGCATATCCTCGAAGGCCACAATACCAAGGCTGATGTGGAGAGCACGGTAGGGAAGGGATCGGTTTTTAGCTTTAAGTTGCCGAGGGAGAAGTAGTTAGTAGTGAGTAGT
>JBDHXU010000142.1:0-7866 GCA_039810905.1 Cyclobacteriaceae bacterium
GCACCGCTACTTGCATTCATCCTGGCTTTCATCACACGATACTATAGCGCAGATGCGACGCTGAACGTGGGCTATGTTTTCAGCAAGAACCTCAATGTTCCGGCCTATCTTTTCATGAGCATCATCGTCGCACTCTTCATGGGGCTCACGGTCAGCGCCGAAGAGATCATCCGCGACCAGAAGATTCTGAAAAGAGAGGCGTTCCTTAACCTTTCCCGCAGCAGTTATCTGGCTTCGAAGGTTGGCATACTCTTTACTATTTCTGCCATCCAGACCCTGCTCTTTGTCCTGGTTGGGAGTTTTATGCTTGGCATCAAGGACATGATGCTGGTCCACTGGGCCATCATGTTCACAACCTCATGCTTCGCAAATATGCTGGGCCTGAATATATCATCCGCGTTCAACTCGGCAGTGACTATATATATCCTCATACCCATCCTGCTCATACCTCAATTGATCCTGAGCGGTGTCGTCGTCAAATTTGACAAGTTAAATCCCCTGATCGGCAACACAGAGACCGTACCGCTGGTTGGCGACATGATGGCGTCGCGATGGGCCTTTGAAGCGTCTATGGTGAGCCAATTCAAGGACAATACCTACGAATCGAAATTCTATGATCAGGAAAAAGTCATGGCGGACGCCGATTACAAAAGGATATACTACATCCCTTCGCTGGAGTCCAAGTTGGATTTTATCAACCTGAATTACAACCGCTCCGGCAGCAATCCTGAGGAAGTGGCGGCCGCATTGAAAATGATCCAGCGTGAGATCGAGTCTGAACTGGGCTTGGTAGGAAAGAAGCATTTCCTTGAGGTCGCGCTTCTGCAACCCGGCAGTTACGATACTGCCTTGTATAAAAAGACAAAGACATTCCTTGCAACGCTGAAGCAATTCTACGGGAAGAAATCCAATGCGGCAGCTAAAAAGAAGGAACAAATCCTCAACGATTGGCAGACCCAACTTGGCGGAAGCGATAAACTCGACTCGGTAAGAGACGTCTATCAGAATGAGGCCGTTTCAGCCATGGTCAAGAACCTGGATGATCCTGACCGGATTATTGAACGCAATGGCAGACTGGTGCAAAAGATATATCCCATCTACAAAAGTCCGGACCCGGAGCACTGGATTGATTTCAATGCCCAGTTTTACCTGCCGTCGAAACACTTTGCAGGAAGGGAGATTGATACGCTATACTTCAACCTGGTTACCATCTGGCTGATGTCGGTGATCCTTTATATAACGTTGTACTACGACTTGTTGCGCAAACTCATCAACGGATTTGAAAAGCGACGGAAGTAATGTTCTTCATTCTTTCCAAAACGATTAGCTACATCTTCAAGCCATTATTTCTGACGGTAGCCGTTTTAGTTTCATCCTGGTTCGTCAGAAATGAGAAGTGGAAACGCAAGTTATTCCTTCTAGGTCTGTGCATGCTTCTTCTCTTTACCAATGAGTTCATCACGAATGAACTCACACGGTTATGGGAATTTCAGCCCACATCTTTTGATGAGATCCGAGAGTATGAATACGGAATTCTTCTGTGTGGTGCGGCAGGAACCGACCTGGGGCCTGCAGACAGGGTTTACATACGCAGTGCTGCGGATCGCATCAACCATACCGTTCAGCTTTACAAAATGGGGAGAATCCGCAAAATCCTGGTTTCAGGAGGAAGCGGCCGATTGCTCAGACCGGAAGACAATGAAGCCAAAGAACTGGCCGGCCTCATGGTAATGATGGGAGTACCTGCCGGAGATATCTTACAAGAAGGGAAATCCAGAAACACCCATGAATCAGCTGTGGAGGTGAAAAACATGCTCGATACTCTGACTACGCCCGATCGTACACTGCTGATCACATCAGGGTACCATATGAGAAGGGCATCGGCCTGCTTCGCCAAAGCAGGATGGCCATGTGACCATTTCAGTGTAGATCCTCAAAGCCACAGAAGACAGTTCACACCCGATGTATTATTTATTCCAAAAAATGAACCACTCAATCAATGGAGCATGCTTTGGAAAGAATGGTTGGGGATGGTGGCTTACTGGATTGCAGGATACATCTGATTTCACTATCCTTCTTTTCTCAAAACCTGCAAAGGCGGAGTGGAGATCACCTCTCTTGAATTATACCAGCCTATTACCATTGTCATAATCATGACCGCTCCGCCCACAATCACCAGAGCAACCCATGCCACGCTCAGATCGATTTCAAAGAAGAATCGGCATAAGGTCCAGCTGGCACCAATCGATAGGAGAATCCCTGTAAGCGCCGCGAAGAGTCCCAGGTAGGCATACTCAATAAGCGTGATTTGGGTTATTTGCCTCGTCCTCGCACCCAATGTCCTGAGGAGAACATTTTCCTTGATTCGGAGGAACTTGCTGTTTACCACGGCGCCGGCCAGCACCACCAGCCCTGTTATAATACTGAACAAAGCCAGAAATCTTACGACGACGCTGATTTTGGCAAAGAGGCTTTCTACCGTGCTTAATATCAGCCGGAGATCCACCAGGGACACATTGGGGAATTTCATGACCAATTCCTGCTGAAACCGGCTGGCGGCTCCACCCTCTCCCACCCGGGTGGCAGTTACCCAGATTTGCGGCGCCTGTTCAAGTACCCCGGACGGGAAAACGAAAATGAAATTGGGAGGATCCTTTGGCCAATCCACTTTCCGGATACCGCTGATTCTTGTCCTTAGCGGAATTCCTTGAATATCAAACACGAGTGAATCACCCACATCAACTCTTAGTGTTTCCTGCATTCCTTCTGAAATGGTTACCCATACAGAGTCCCTGCTTCCTTTCAAAAAATGCTGCATCTCTCCCTTCAACATGGACTCTGAAACGTGAAGGCTGTCCCGGTAAGTCACTCGATATTCCCTTCCCAAAGCCCAATCGGGTATTCTGTTTGTAGTGTCTGACATCATAGCCTCTACCGAACGTCCTTTTAACTCCCTGATCCTGCACGTAACGATAGGTACGGTCTGGTTGAGCGGAAGCTTGTAGTCCTTCATCAGGCTAATGACACCGTCTTTCTGAGAAGGCTGAATATCGAACAGGATGGTGTTTGACTGATTGGTATTTCCCCTGAATTCAACCTGTCCGAGCAGGCTGTGCTGAACCGTATTCATGGTTGCGATGATGAAGCCACCCAGACCGATCGTAACCATCAACACCTGTGTCTGATTGTTCGGACGGTACAAGTTGGAAAGCGCATGCCGGAAGATGAATCCTGCATGAGCCGGAAAAAATCTCCTGACCAACCTGAGCAAAGCCCAGGCTACCAGGGCTAACAATCCCAGAGCAGCAGCAAGACCAAGACTGAACACCAGACCCTTCGTCAGGCTGTTGGTTTGCCAGGTGGCCGCAAGCACCGGAAACAATACAATGAGTGTAATCACGGTCAGTTTCAGTCTTGATCGTCGCGGCACCTGTTTTGACTCCGTGCGCAGAACCGTCAGGGGCGGAACAAACCGTACTGCCGCTAAAGGTAAAACGGTAAACAATACTGAAACTATGGCTCCGAGCAACAAACCTTCGAGAACCGATGTCCATGAGATTGAAAACGGGAGTTCGACCGGGATAAAATTTTTGAAGATTACCGGTATGATCTTTTGAATTGCTGCACCAAGTCCTGCTCCGGCAACACTGCCGAACAACCCAAGGAAGAATACCTGTATGAAATAAATATTAAATGCCTGCCACCCTGTTGAGCCAACGCATCGTAGTACCGCCACGTCCTCCCTTTTCTCACGCGCATAGATGTGAACGGAGCTGGCCACTCCAATGCAGCCGAGCACCAGCGCCACAAATGCCAATAGTGTAAAGAATTGATAGACAGAACGGAAGCTCCTGCCAAGACCCTCCTTCCTGCGCTCAACTGTCTCGTAGGAATACCGGAACTTTTTCGTCATCGGCTTGATCTTCTCCACCACTTTCTCCGTTTGCTTCTCATCTGCAGTCTTTACAAAAAGACTATAGCTGATCCGGCTGCCAAACTGCACGAGGCCTGTGGAATCCAACTCACTCAGCGAGATATAGACAGATGGAGCAAGTGTGGACGTGAGACCTCCCCCTCCCGGCATTTTGGTCACCACGCCGGCAACCTTGAATATTTTGTTGCCAATCTTTAATGAGTCATCGGAACTGACTTCAAACTGAGTGGCAAGTGTTTCGTCCAGGATTGCGTACCGCCCGTTGCGGACCTGGCTGTACGCATTCGGGGGGAGTGTCACCATCTGACCATAGAAAGGAAAATCGCCCCGCAGTGCAGTAAGCTTCACCAGCCGCGACTGCTTTGTATTCATGAACATCACCATCGATGCCATTTCCGCGTCGGCGGCAGTCGGCACTTTCATAGTGTCCAACCTCGAAGTAACTTCTGCCGGCAGGGGTTTGTTGCTATTGATTACAATGTCGGCACCCAACAGTTCTTTGGCATTCTGATCCAGGGCCTGCTGAAGGGAATGATTGAGGGACCCTATGGCGACGACTGCAGCGATTCCAGTTATGAGAGAAGCCACAAGGAGAAAAAGCCGTGACCGATTGTGCCTAGCGTCCCTCCAGGCCATTTTCCACACCCACGGATCACGCCACAGCGGCATGACTTTTCTCTTCAGACGGATGTAGTAATCAATCATGATACCGGCATCAGCATTTCTTCCACTACACGGCCGCCTTTCATCCTCAGAATTCGGTCGGTACGCTTTGCCAGCTCGAGGTTGTGTGTCACCAGCACCAAAGTGGTCTTTTCCTGCTGATTGAGATCCAGCAGCAATTCAACCACTTGTCCAGCATTTTCCTCATCAAGGTTGCCGGTGGGTTCATCCGCGAACAGGATGCGTGGTGCTGTTATGAATGCCCTTGCAATCGCCACCCGCTGCTGCTCTCCTCCTGAAAGCTGGGAGGGAAAATGATGAAGTCGGTCGCCTAACCCCACTCGTCCCAGCAATTCCCTGGCTCGGGTTTGAACATTTTTTTCCCCCCGGAGCTCCAAAGGAACCATTACATTCTCTATTGCAGTAAGGGTTGGAAGCAGCTGGAAGTTCTGAAACACAAATCCTGTATACTGGTTTCGGAGATAGGCACGGTCATCCTCATTCATGGCATTCAATTTGAATCCCATCAGGGTGACTGTGCCGGAGGAAGGGACATCCAGTCCGGCACACAAACCCAACAGAGTTGTTTTTCCGCTTCCTGAAGGACCTATAATGGACAGCCTGGAGCCCGCCTGGATCTCAAAGGTGACATGGTCCAGGACGGTGAGGGTACGGTCTCCGGAGGCGTATTCTTTTGTCAGATCTTCAACGTTCAGTACGATTTCTGCCATGGAATCAAAAACAGGTTCATGAATTAAATCGTTATTTAACTAAAATTGTTTTAAGGAACTTCTACTCTTTTCCAATTTCATCGCGATGGCCGGTAAACTATACCTCTTTGTTGTAAGCCTCCTTCTGTATCAAAGCACCTCCACAAAGGTGATACTGTTTTTTGGCGACAGCCTGACTGCAGGCTATGGTCTCTCACCTGAGGAGGCTTTCCCCGCCTGGGTAGAAAAAGACCTTTCGAGGGAAGGCAAGAAAGTGAGTGTTGTGAATGCAGGTCTGAGCGGTGAGACCTCTGCTGGAGGGTTAACCAGAATTGACTGGATCCTCCGCCAGCACATTGATGTGTTCATCCTCGAATTGGGTGCCAACGATGGCCTCCGGGGCCTGCCCCTTGATCAGACAAGGAACAACCTCCAGGCCATCATCAATAAAGTGAAGACCAAGTATCCCAAGGTCAGAATAGTCCTTGCCGGGATGATGGTGCCGCCAAACATGGGAAAAGAATATTCAACAGCATTTCAGAATCTATACAAAGAGCTGGCTCAGAAGAACAAGGCCGTACTTATCCCCTTCCTGTTGGAAGGAGTTGCGGGTATCGAGAAGCTCAATCAGGCCGATGGCATTCATCCCAATGCTGAGGGGCACAGGATCGTGGCCAAGAATGTCGAGAAGGTGATTAAGCCGATTCTCTAACCAAACAGAATGAATTGTTTTAGTATCCCAGGACCTTCAGGATTCTGGGTATCCATAGCGCATACATTGGACCGGAAGGATGAAGGTTGTCTGCGGCCACGTATTCAGGATGATCAAGTCCATTACGGGTGAGGTCGGTGATCTCAACATAACGAACACCCTGCTTTTGGCAAATGGATCGATTCACATCATTGAACTCGTCGATTGCCTTTGAGATCGCAGGCTGCTTTGGCTTACCGAAAGGCGTGTAGCCGTAATCAGGGATAGATACCACGAAAACATTTTCCTTCTTGCCCTGTGCCAGTACGATAGCCATATTCAGCAGCTCTTCAAATTCTGGTGCATAGCTTGCGGAAGTCCGGCCCTGATATTGGTTGTTGACTCCTATGAGAAGCGAGACCATTCCGTACTCATTCTTCAGTTGGGCATCAAGAATGGCTTTCTTTAACTGATCGGTTCTCCATCCGGTTACAGCGATAATCCTGGGCTTTTCAATTTTCACACCCCGGTTTCTTAGCTCGGTTGCAAGTTGCTCGGGCCAGCGTTCAGACTCAGGCACACTTTCACCAATAGTATAAGAGTCCCCCAGGGCGAGAAATTTAATTGGGCTGTGATTTGGTTGAGCCTGCACCAGGAAGACCAGGAATAAAAGATGTAAAAGAAGTAAATACTTCAACTGCTATGCTGGTGTGAAGGTCATAGTGTACTTGTACGTTGTTGAACCAACTTTGTAGTTCATCTCCAACACAAGATTGTTATCATCGATCTTCTTTACAAATGCAGGGTAAGGATAGCCAATATTATACGGATAAATCGAGAGTTGGGAAAAGTACTTTATGTTTGTTGTGTCACCTACTGCAAAGTCGGGTTCTGGTGTAAATAGTCCGTTAGGTGATTGTGTATTGCTCACTTCAATCGTGAGCGTCAGACCATCAAGTGAAAAAGCCCAGGTTCCATTTTCAATCGCATCTGAGTTATAGCATTTTGATGCACCTTCTGTCGCTGCATAGTCCTGCGTAGCGTTATTGGTGAAAGTATAAAGGTTATCTGCAAAGCAGCCAGGCAAAGTCTGAGTCACAGCAGCCTGCGTACCGTATTGATAAGTTAACTCTCGAAGCTTCCATGATTTGGATTTGCCGGTCTGGCCTGCCAGGAATACTGCGTTAGTCTGTGCGCCAAGGGGGGCAGGGTCGCTCTTCTTGCATGCCAGCAGCAATAGGCTCCAGAAAGAAACCAGCACAACTGCCTGTATGATTCTCCTATTCATAATTCCAAATTTTCGTTAAAGTACAAAAGAGAACTACTACGGAAAAGAAGGAAGAGAAGAATTGACTCATAAGCGCTACCGAACGCCGCATTAGACAGGGCCTTCCCCCTTAGTGGAGTACGAGGTGTCTCAAAGGTTAGCAGCAACAAACTGTTGATATGGCCAACAGGATAAATCGACATAATTCTGGTATCGAGCGATTTACCTCTCCATATAAGCCATTGGTCCTTCTGTGGTGCTGCACAAGCCAACACGGCAAGAAGCTATGCATCTGGAAAAGAAACTTAAGAACCTTTCCAGGAGCAGACTGGAAATGTTTATCAGGAAATATCCCTCAACACAAATCTTATCGACTTGAGATAAGATTCAAGTATTTTGCAGCCTCATTCAGGAGAGATGCCAGAGTGGCCGAATGGGGCGGTCTCGAAAACCGCTATACTCGCAAGGGTATCGAGGGTTCGAATCCCTCTCTCTCCGCACACTACTTAGGCAGACTATTATAGTACGCAAATATCTTCGCCAGATCCGCCTGCTCGTTATAAGCCAGCGTATGCTCTTTGGCATATTTGTCTACCTCCCC
>JBDHXU010000143.1:0-7851 GCA_039810905.1 Cyclobacteriaceae bacterium
GCTGAAAAGCGCGCCAAGAAAGAAGGTAAAATGTGATTCCCAAAAAACCCCGGTAACAAAGTCACCGGGGTTTTTTGCACATTTCACTTCACCCTGACCTCACACCGCTGAATACTTGCTGCCGGTATTTAAGCATACTTTAAGTTATTTAAACCTAAATCATCTTTCTTTATGGACAGAAAGCAATTCATTACCACGAGCATCCTGATGGGCACATCTGCCAGCGTTACCAGTCAGGTCTTCGCACAAAGCATTCAGGAATCCGGATTGGACAAACTCACAGACGCAGCCGGCAACTACGCCCTTCAACCACTTCCTTTCACTGAATCGGGCCTTGAGCCGGCCATGGATCAGGAAACGGTGCACCTTCACTATACTTTTCATCACGGGGACGCCGTTAAGGCCGCCAACAACGATCTCAAAATGATCCTTCAGTCGCTGGATGCCAATACACTGGATGTGGTTGACTATTGGACACGTAAACTGTCCTATCATCTGTCATCACACATTCTCCATACTATCTTCTGGACCAATCTTTCCAAAAATCCGTTGCAGCCTTCGAAGGAACTCATGCAGCAAATCAGCAGGGACTTCGGAACTTTTGACCGACTGAAATCTTTACTGGCCAAGACATCGAAGGGAGTTGATGGAAATGGTTGGGGAATACTTGGCTACCAGCCCTTCACCAAACAATTAACTGTGCTTCAATGCGAGAATCATGAGAAACTCACGCAATGGGGTGTCATCCCTTTACTCGTGATGGACGTATGGGAACACTCTTATTATCTGAAATTCCGGAACCGTCGGGGTGAATTTGTTGACCAGCTGTTCGCTATTATCAATTGGGATAATGTCTCACACCGTTTTGAAATCGCAAAAAAGCTGGCATAAAAAAACCGGCCCACCCCTGGGCCGGTTCCACCTAACCTAAATACCCTAAGCCCGGCTGGCTTATGGGAACGTGTTACTAAAGACGCCCTTATGAGCAGGGCCTGAAAGTAAGGTCACACCCCTGCCGGATATATTTATTATTTTCAGAGACAGATCAAATCCACGCCATCCCTGATCCTTTTAGCTAAATTTCGGGCTGCTTTAGAATTCCAAATGCAATCGCTGAGTGAAATGCACAAAAGCGTCTCCATTATTACCAGAAACGCGTACCGGTTCATCATGGCCATAGCTTTGCTTTGGAGTTCTCAAGGCAATTGTCAGGTTTTTCACAGCCTGCCATCCGCCGTCTTGGCCGCTCGCGTCAACAGCCCATTCCTGAAGGCCTCAGGCTATAATATCAATATGGCAGAAAGCAACCTGCGCACAGCCCGCCTTCACACCAATCCGTCCCTCAATAATCAAACCCTTATCCTGACGGATTCCAAATGGTATCCCAAGGGTACAGAGATAACCAATCCCCTGAACCGCCAGGTGTGGTGGCAATTGACCAAACCATTTGTAATGCCAACCACAAGACACAAAAGGATAGAGCTGGCAGAGCAGCAAATACAACTGACACAAAAAGGCTTCAGCGATAATGTCAGGAATTTTTCGTCTGAAGTAGCGCACCAGTGGCTCAATGCATGGTTATTACGCAACAAGCTTGATTTACTATCAGAGGCGTATACAAACATTGACAGTCTGGTCAGAATAAACCGTGCCAGGCTCCGGAATCAGGTAATCACCCAGACTGATCTCATCCGCACTCAACTACTGCAGGATCAATACAGGCTCCAGCTAATCAATTCAGAAAAAGAGTTCAGGAATGAAATTCAGGTGCTCAAGTTCCTGATGGGCGTCAGGGATAGCGTAAACGTGGATACGAATGCAATCATTGAGACCGTGCCAGTTCCTGAGTCCCTCGATAGCCTGGTCAACCTTGCCATGAGAGAGCGACCGGATGTGCAGGCGGCACAAATGGCAGTAATGGTTGCCGAGAGTAATATACGATACCAGAAATCGCTTGTTGTTCCCCAACCAGAACTGGGCATGATCTGGAACCCTCAGAACACAATCCCTTATTTAGGCTTTTACGGAACATTGCGGATACCATTATTTGATCGCAACCAGGGGGAAATCGAGAAGTCCAAGTTCATGGAGCTACAGGCCAGAGAAGGTGTAAGAAATGCGGAATTGAAACTCACTACAGAAATCAGGGCCGCCTATCATACCTATCTCATCGAAAAGGAGAACCTGAAGAAATATGAGGCAATGTTATCGCAGGCTGACATGGTGCTGGACAACGTGCGCTATGCGTATGTTAAGGGCGGTACCACCATCATTGATTTTCTGGATGCGCAACGCAGTTGGTTCGACACCCGTCAGCTTCAACTCGGCGCACGTCTTGCCTACTTCCAGAGCTACATCCAACTTCTTTACGTTACAGGGCTAATAAATCAATTGTAGTCATGCGCCATTACCTATTGATCGTGTTACTCATATCCATGCTTTATGGCTGCAAGAAGGAACCGGAAGAGCAATCTCACCTTCACTTCAATAAGCCAAAGGTGAATGGCAATCTCATCACCTTCCTCGACGATTCCACAGCAGCGTATTTTACGACTCAGTCCATCGAGACAACAGATTTGCAGTCTGATTTCAACGCACCTGCCCGCGTGGTGGCTACGGTAATGATCTCATCTGAAAACCCATCCCTTAATCTGGTGCTGTTTGACAATTCTGAATTGACAAATGACTATACCTTACTGCTGCAACACCTGGCCAACATCAAGCAAATTGAAGAAGTGACCATCAAACAAAGAACCATCGAACTTGAGCGGATACAGGATCTTCAGAAGCATGGTGCCGCAACAGGCCATGATGTTCTGGAAGCTCAGACTGCGCTGGCTATGGAAAAAACCAGGCTGACCAACGAAAAGGCATCACTCATAGAGCACGAATCGATGTTGAAACTCGCCGGATTCAGCACCGAGGTATTGCGTAAGGCAAGACCAAATTCGGTATGGGTGATTTCCGAGATTGCAGAAAATCAAATCGGCAAAGTCATTGCCGGACAGAAATGTCTGCTTGCATTCTCATCAATCCCCAATCATGAATTCACCGGAGTGATCGAAGATGTGGGAGATGTGGTCGACAATGTGACCAGACTGCTGAAGGTACGTATTGCCGTTACCAACCGTGACCGTAGGTTGAAGGCCGGCATGTTTGGAACAGCCCGCTTCGGGCTTAAGGAGGGCAAGTTTCTTACGATCCCTCTCGAGGCCCTGGTGATAGTACAGGGGAAGAATTATGTGTTTGTTCAGAAATCGGCCCTTGAATTTGAACGCAGAGCGGTATCGATCGGTCAGCAGGCTGGAAGCCGCATTATCATCTTCGACGGCGTCTCCGCAGGCGACAAAGTGGTCACCAAAGGGACCATGCAATTGAAAGGACTTTCGTTCGGCTATTAAAACAATCCTATGTTACAGGTGCAAATCTTTTTCGACAAGGACAAGTTCAAGGATGACAAACCCTTGACGGATTACATTATGGAATTTCTGCTGGAGAATGGGATTTCGGGAGCGACTGCTTTCCGGGGCGAACTCGGGTTTGGCGAATCCCAGCACATAAAGAGACCCGGCAGGCTCTTCTCCTTTGATGAACCCCCCATGCTCATCACCTTTATTGACCATGATGAAAAGGTGCACAAGGTGTTGACCAGTTTTCGCAAAAAGGTGAAGACGGGATATGTTGTCGTAAACCCTGTTGAGATCTGGAAATAACCGATGATCAGAGGCCTACTTATCTTTTCTCTGATGAACCGATGGGTGGTCATTGCCCTGGGGCTGATCACATCCGGTATAGGGTATTGGTGTTTTACACAGCTGAAAATTGAAGCCTATCCGGATATCGCCGACACCAATGTAATCGTCATTGCCAAGTACAATGGCCGGGCAGCTGAAGAGGTTGAACAACAGGTGACCATTCCAATCGAACGGGCACTCAATAATGTGCCGCGTGTGCTGGACAGAAGAAGCAGAACTATTTTCGGACTGTCTGTAGTACAGCTTACTTTCGAAGACGGTACCAATGACTACTTTGCCAGGCAGCAGGTTATTGAACGAATAGCCAGTGCAGAACTCCCCGACGGGGTTCATCCTGAATTGGCTCCACTGACAACGGCAGTAGGAGAAATACTCCGGTACGTGGTGGAGGCACCCGCTGTCTACAGTCCTACGCAGCTCCGTGATCTCCAGGACTGGGTGATCCGGCCCTTCCTTCTGCAGGTTCCGGGCATTGCGGATATCACCACCTTCGGCGGCCCGCTCAAGCAGTTTCAGATACTGGTAATTCCTGAACGGCTCCGAAAGTACAACCTGACTGTCAACGACATCATTCAGTCTGTTAATGAGAATAATCAGAACACCGGAGGCAATACAATTGCCCGTGGTGCGCAGGGGTTCGCAGTCAGAGGTTTGGGCGCCATACGCTCATCTGAAGACATTCAGAATATCATGGTCACTTCTTATAAAGGGGTTCCGGTGTTTATACGTGATGTGGCTTCTGTCGAAATCGGTCCTCCACCGCCATCGGGAATTCTGGGTTACATCTTCAAAAGCGAGTCCATCGAAAGCAACAGCGGAACAGAAGGAATCATTCTCCTTCGAAGAGGAGAGAATCCCAGCGAAGTACTGAAACGCGTAAAAAGCCAGATCGCGACACTCGAGGATAGTGAGCTGCCGGAAGGGGTAAAAATCAGGACTCTCTACGACCGCAGTTTTCTTATCAATCACTCCCTGGAGACAGTAGGGAAAACCCTGTTTGAAGGTGTCTCTATCGTGGTTATCATCCTGATCTTCTTTTTGGGGAGTGTCCGCTCTGCACTGGTTGTAGCACTCACTATACCCTTTGCTCTGCTGTTTGCATTTATTTTGATGCGCCTGGCAGGCATTCCTGCCAATCTTCTGTCACTGGGCGCAATTGACTTTGGAATTATCGTGGACGGCGCATGCATTATGGCGGAGCACCTGATAAGAAAATACAGGAGTGCCACACCCGGTGACAAGGAACAAGGGATCATCAAAATTACATTGCTTTCCGCACAGGAAGTCGGCCGGGAGATTTTCTTCTCAGTCACCATCATCATCCTGGCATACATGCCGATTCTGCTTATGACCCGAGTGGAAGGGAAGCTATTCTCGCCGATGGCACTCACACTTGCTTTTGCGGTTGTGGGCTCCATGATCTGCGCCCTGACATTGATCCCGGTCCTGATCTCATTTGCATACAAGAAAGGCCTTGAAAATCTGGAGAAGCCTATAAGCCAGCACAAGAACAAAGTGCTTGAATTTCTCGAAACGAAATACAAGGCGTGGGTAAACAGGATTCTGCTGGTCCCAAAAACTGTTGTGATGGTGGGTTTTGCACTGGTACTCGGATTTATTGTGATGGGCGCCAAGCTCGGAACGGAGTTTCTCCCTGAGTTGGATGAAGGCTCAATCTTCCTGAGGTGTTTTCTGCCGGCGGGGGTTAGCATTCAGGAGAATGCGAAGATCGCACCCGAAATAAGAAAAATCATTGCCAAGTATCCGCCGGTTGACTACGTCATCACCCAGACCGGAAGAAATGACGATGGTACAGATCCCTTCCCTACAAACCGTACAGAGATTCTGGTTGGCCTCAAGGAATACCATTTGTGGAGCGATACCATCAAGAAGAAGGACCTTGTCGCAAGAATTCAGAATGACCTGCAAGACAGATTTCCCGGAGCATTCTTTTCAACAGGTCAACCCATCATTGACCAGGTGATGGAGATCGTAACCGGCAGCGCTGCCGACCTGGCGATTTCAGTCGTTGGGGACGACCTGGAATTCATGCGAAGCAAAGCCGATACGATGGCCAATATTGTTCGCGGAACGCAGGGTGCCGTGGCCGTGAACATTGAACAGGAAGGACGTCAGGCGCAACTGACCATAGCCGTGAAGAGGGAAAGTGTTGCCAGGTACGGTATTAATGTCAGCGACGTCCAGGCTATGGTGGAAGCTGCCATCGGTGGAAAAGCCATATCCAAGGTGTATGACGGCGCTAAAAGATACGATATAGTGGTTCGTTATATTCCGGAAAGCAGGAACACCCTTGAGGCCATCCAGAATCTTCAGGTTCCGTCGATTAGCGGAGCTTTGATCCCGATGAGTGACCTTGCGGACATTCGGTTCTCTGAAGGACAGACCAATATCTACCGTCTGAACAACAAAAGAATGGCAACCGTACGCACCAACATCCGTGGAAGGGATCAGGGCGGCTTCGTTTCTGAAGTTAGATCTCAGATTGAGAAGGCCCTTCACATTCCAAAGGGATACAAAGTCATTTACGGGGGTCAATATGAAAATCTCGAACGTGCTGGAAAACAACTGTCCGTAACCATACCCCTCACGATTGTTATGGTATTCATACTTCTCTTCTCTCTTTTCAAGAACTTCCGTCATACCATTGTTGCAATGTCCTGCATTCTGTTTGCGCTCGCAGGAGGGATCACGGCCCTGGTGCTGCGAGGTTACCATTTCAATGTCTCGGCCGGAGTGGGTTTTGTATCCATCTTTGGTATTTCGGTTATGGCAGGTGTCCTCCTGGTCTCCGCGATTAAACGGATGGAGGAAGCGCACGGGGCCGACCTCAGAACGATGGTCGCCATGGCTTCTGCCGAGCAATTAAGAGCTGTGCTGTCGATTCTGGTTGTGGCGATCGTGGGGTTGATACCTGCAGCTACTTCATCGGGAATCGGTTCCGACGTTCAACGCCCGCTCGCAACCGTTATTATCGGAGGTCTCACCAGCACATTGCTTTTTGCGCCATTTATACTACCACCACTCTTCTACCTGGTGGAAAAGGCTTCACGTCCTCCTGAACATTGAGTCCATTGAGCATGAACCAATTATTCATCTAAAGCATTAATCCGTCATGAGTGTCAAAGTAATTATTGTCGATGACCACCGGATTATCCGGGTAGGACTCCGGGGGCTTCTCGAACGCGAAACCGACATCGAAATCGTCGGAGAGGCGGAGCGTGCAGAAGATGTTTTGAAGATTCTCGCAGAGCAAAAGGTTGATGTGGTGCTGATGGACATCGATCTGGGCGAGACCGACGGCATCAAGATCACCACCCAGATCCGGTCACAGCATCCAGACGTGTTCGTACTGGGCCTTACCATGCATGAGGAACCTGAATACATTGTCAAAATGCTTGAGGCCGGCGCCAGCGGATACCTGCTCAAGAATGCAGGACGTGAAGAACTTCTGGCCGCTATTCATGCAGTAGCCAAGGGGGACAGTTACTTCAGTCAAAAAGTATCGGCCACCCTCCTTCAGGCCGTGACACGCAACAGGCAGGCCGGCAGCCTATCCTCCGCTAAAGGAAAACTTCAGACTCCCCTTTCCGATCGTGAACTTGAAGTACTTCGTTTGATCGCGCAGGAATACTCCAATCCTGAAATAGCAGAAAAGTTGTTTATCAGCATCAGGACAGTGGATACACACCGCCGCAACCTGCTGGAGAAACTACAAGTCAAGAATACTGTTGGTCTGGTTAAGTACGCCCTCGAAAAGGGTATAATCTGATCCTGTCTAAGTAATTCTCGCAGCCCCTGTGAGAATTACGGCTTTTTCAAAATCGGCTTTTCTACGGTAACATCTGACGGGGGACGCACCCTACTTTTGATAGTCCTAATCACATACCCGTATGGCTATCATGAACCTAGCGGCAGCATCAGACGACCAGCTGGTTGCTGCCATCCGCGTTGACGATCGTCAGGCTCTTGGGGAATTATACAACCGGTATTACAAGAAGGTATTTCACAAATGTTTTTCCTTCACCCGCAAGGAGGAGGAAGCATTTGACCTCGCACAGGAATCCCTGATGAAAGC
>JBDHXU010000144.1:0-7812 GCA_039810905.1 Cyclobacteriaceae bacterium
CCACCCAGAACAAGAGACAGGCCACTACTTTATTGTGTTACAGCCGACTTTGTGGGCTTTACTGATGAGGAGAACCGCGCCTGGTGGAAGAAATTTGTGGAGAAATCCGAGTGGCCATTGCCTGCCCCGGAGGCATTTGAAGAAGGTTCTATGCTGATGGCCTGTTTCACCTCGATTGCCGGAGCGACCAATCATCTCAGAAGGGTGCTCAGGGAGGTTAACGCTGTGCGGAAAGGGCATCAGCTTCGCGCAAGCCTCTTTGCCAACCCGCTGGTCCTGGAACCGGGATCGAGCCCAGAGATGAAAAAATTGTCTTCCGCTTCGGTTGCACGACTCAAAATGTTCCATGAGCTACTTAGCCCAGGCTCCGTCTATGCCCTGGCGCGTTTCGCGTCTGTGCTGTCACTGGACGTGAAGAATTTCACACTTGACTATGCAGGGGTGCTGGTAGCTGAAGGCGAACCTGTCAGCGTAGATATTTTCAGGGTAATCATGTCCGGGCAAGGGCCTTCCTGAGAGAAGCGACATCTCAATACACCCGTTCAACAACTCAAGTCAAATGGGTTGTAGGGCCTGCATCCTCTTACCACCTTTGGCTCGTCTTATAGAAAAAAAGGCATCATGAACAGGATTTCAAGGTACTTAACCATCACCTTTTGGCTTTGTGCAGCAGGTCTGGCGATAGCGCAGGAAAGCGTACTGTATACCCGGGGGAGTCAAAAAATAACCATTAACAAAGGTGGCGTCTCCAGCTTTAACGTAGAGGTACGGGGGAAACTGGAACTAACTGATGACGACAAGGACATCAAGAGTATGTCACCCGATGGTTACCTGGAAATCACCAAGACTGTATTTGGTAACAGGCGCTCGCTGGTGATTTCATCAGGCAACAATGGACTCAAAAGAGAATATTATGAGGGAAGGACGCTGGTTGAATTTGAGCCTGCGGGAAGAAAATGGATGTCTGAAATACTTCCTGAGCTTGTCCGGAGTACAACCATTGGCGGTGAAAGCCGCGTGAACCGCTTCTACCAAAAGGGAGGCACCAGGGCAGTATTGAATGAGATCAAATCACTTGAAAGCGATTACGTGAAAGTCTTTTATGGCAATGCACTCATGAGCCTGTCCATTCCTGATAAAGATTATGCTGTTGCCATCTCAGAAATTACGTCCGGTATGGAGTCCGATCATTATCGCTCTGAATTTCTGCGCAAAGGGATGGACAAGTTCCTTAAGAATAAGGATGCCACCCAAGCCGTCTTTGCGGCCACACAGAATTTTGAATCCGACCACTACAGAACAGAAGTAATCAAGGAGGCACTTTCAGCCGGTCCTGCCACCCTGGAAAACGTAAAGGTCATCCTCCAGGCAACTTCCAAGATGGAATCGGATCATTATAAGACCGAAGTCCTCAGTGCATTGCTGCGGCAGAATAACCTTACCGATGCGATGGTTGCAGAAATGATCAACGCCACCCTCACTATGGAGTCTGATCACTACCGGTCTGTTATCCTTTCCAAGGCACTCGACAAGCCCGGGCTGTCTGCAGCATCCTACAAAAAGGTGGTGGAGTCCGTCCGCGGTCTCGATAGCGATCACTACAAGACACAGGTCCTGACGGAGCTGCTGCAGAACAACTTGCCTCACGACGAGCAAATGAGCCTGATTGATCTTCTTTCCGCGTTTGACTCGGACCATTACCTCACCCAAGTGGGCATTCAGTTTCTCAAGAAGCAAACCCTGGATGAGGTGGCATTTCAGCGTCTCCTGGAAACTGTAGCCGGCCGTGACAGCGATTTCTATGCGTCCAGTTTCCTCCAGGCCGCGCTCCAGCGCCAGGGACTGAGCAAACAAAATCTTATGACCATACTGCAGGTGGCGGGCAGCATAGAATCCGATCATTACATCACTGAAGTGCTGGTAAACGCAGCGCCGCAGGTCAAATCCCAGAATGATGCAGCACTTAAAGATGCCTACCGGCAGGCTGCGCGTAAGATCGAATCGGACACTTATTATGGGCGCGCATTAAAGGCGCTCGACTGACATGCCGCGATTCTTCTCAAAACAAAATTGTTTAGCTTCAGGCTATGAGAAGCCTGAAGCTCCTTTTGCCTGAAGGTTCAATGAGAAAATATGCCCTGCTGGTCACAGGTTCGTCCCTGCTGGGCATACTTCTGTTCGTATTTGTCTTCTACAGCGAGACAGGGTTCATACCCGGGTTTGGCCAGCATGCAAAAGCTTACTTTTCTATTGCGGCCATCATGACAGCGTTCGGCATAGTTGCGTTGCGAACAGATGAGTTGTTGAACCGGTTGATTCAATGGAAATCCAACTTTCTTTTGCGGTTTGTTTCCGGACTGCTGGCCAACACACTGGTCTCAGTGCTCATATTCTCTTTTACAGGTTCGTTTATGTTTTCGGGTCAGGGTGATTCAGTACTTAAGATGACGCTCTTATCCAGCCTTGCGGTCTTTGTTTACGAAACTTTCTACGGGCTATTCTATTCCTATCATTATTATGCCGTTGTCCAGGCTGAACAATTGCAATCGGATCGGTGGCAGCTTGAACTTCAGTTCGAATCATTGAAAAATCAGATCAGTCCACACTATCTTTTCAACTGCCTGAATACCGTATCATCATTATTATACAAGGATACCCAAACAGCGGAGGAATTCATAAGGCGGATGGCTGACACATTCCGTTATGTGCTCAGCCATCAGAAGCAGAAACTGGTGACACTCCGAGATGAACTGGAATTCGTCAAGTCCTATTACTTTCTGCTCCAGGTCAGATTTGAATATCAGCTGATGCTGGACATCAACATTCCCGCGGGTTTGCTTGATTCCTGGATTCCACCGATGACGTTGCAGCTTCTTGTTGAAAACGCCGTAAAGCATAACACCATAGACAAGGACCATCCGCTTATGGTTTACATTGCTGCACGAGACAATACCCATTTGTTGATCCACAACACTAAAACCACGCCTGCTCCGGGGGTGAGAGGATTCAAAGTTGGGCTGGAAAATATCAGACGAAGGTATAATTACTTCACCCATGAGGAAGTAATGGTGAAGGATCTTGACAAATTCGTTGTGGAATTGCCAGTGTTGAAAAACCCCCACACTTCCACAGCTGCATGAAGCGATTGTTCATCCATAGTCCCTACTTTCGTTTATTGGCCCCGCCGGTTTTTGGGGTTATAGTGTATACAATTATCCTTCTGATCCATAATCAGGTGGGTCAACTCGGTACCCTTTTCAGCAACCAGGAGGTCTATGTGAGCATGTTACTTACGCTCATCTCATTTGAATCCATGCGCCTGTCCATACTGATTACAGAAAAGATCAGGTTCATGATCAACGCGCTGCTCATCCGCGCTATAGTCGCTACGCTGGTCAGCACAGGGCTTGTTCTGTTTGCCATTTCCGCGTATTACAGGCTCATCATCGGCTTTGAAATCAGCCTGACGGAGTTGTTGACCTTCGGCGTCATTTTTATACTCACTGCTGTACTTTATAATGTTCTGTATGCAGGAAATCTTTACATCATGAAGGAAAATACCTATCGGCTTGAGCATGAGCGTAAGCTAAGGGAGAATTTGGAATCAGCGTTCTATACCTTTCGCCAGGAAATCAATCCCGACCTGTTGTATGACTCTCTTGAAGAACTCATTCTCTGCATGCACAGAGACACAGATACAGCCGAGGAACTGATTGACAGCCTGGCTGCATTGTATCGCTACCAACTGGTGCATCGTCAAAAAGAATTCGTTTCGCTTGATGAAGAGATGTCTGCTCTCCGGCATTTGCTGCGGCTTGCCGGCCAGAAACATCATGGTCAGATCAAGTGGGTAAATGAAATAACAGGGACGGGTGAGATCCAGATCGTTCCAGGTGCCCTCATTACAGCAACCGACAGCATCATCCGGAATACACTCATTTCTGAACAGTCCCCTCTTACACTTACCCTGACTCGGGAAGATGAGGAGTATGTCGTCCTGCATCATGTGTTGAATGACCGGCTGATGTTACATACCGAAAGCCTCGATGCTTTTCAGAGACTGCAGCGCTCATACTCCGTATACAGCGACAAACCCTTCATTCAGGTAAAAGCAGGACATGAAAATTATGTTAAATTTCCGCTGATCACCCTTGACCACACTGTAGCCGTTGCCCATGAGTCTTTCACTTAACGTTCTGATCATCGAAGACGAGACACCGGCTGTTGAAAAACTGGAACGGTACCTGCATAAATACAGCCCTGATATCCGGATTGCCGGTGTATGCGATTCGGTTCGCGAGGCCGTCGCCTGGCTGAAAGAAAAGCAGGACAGTATTGACTTAATTTTTATGGATATCCAGTTGAAGGATGGACTCAGTTTCAACATTTTCAGAGAAACAGAAGTCAAGAAGCCTGTCATTTTCATAACGGCCTACAACGAATATGCACTGGATGCCTTCAAAGTGAACAGCATTGACTACCTGTTAAAGCCGGTCACCTTCACTGATCTCTCGGCAAGCCTTCACAAACTGGAAAACCTCCGGGAACAGCTTATGATCGGAGGAGACAAACTCGAGAAACTGAGTACTCTTGGCGCGGGAACTTCTGCCAAAGAGTTTAAAAACCGTTTCATGGTAAAGGTGGGCGATCATATCCGCTCTATCACCGCGGACCAGGTGCTCCTCTTCTTTGCCGATGGTCGTGATGTCTACCTGGTTACTCTTCAAATGCGAAAGTTCATTATCGATTTTACACTGGAGTCACTGGAAGAAGTGCTGGACCCGAAAGTCTTCTTCAGGGCAAACCGCACGTATATTCTGAACATTCACCCGATACAGGATGTGGTGATGTACTCCAACAGCCGTCTGAAAATCAGCACCCAGCCTGCATGGGACAAAGAGATTATCGTTAGTCGCGAGAAAGTGGGAGCATTTAAGGAATGGTTCGACGGTCGCTAGGTCCGGATTCCACCTGGAATTGACAATTTCGCTAAATTAGGGAATGAACTTTCTGCCTATTCGATCCGCGCTGGAAGAAAACACACAGCTCCTGTTGAACCCTTACTTCACCGATGTGGTAAATACGTGCATTACCTTTTACGGAAAGGTTGGATATCAACCACCGTGGATTTGCTACCTCGTAGAAGAAGAAGGTCAGATCGTAGCGACGGCTGGCATCAAGGGCAAGCCCGTAGGCGGGAAGGTAGAAATTGCCTATGGCACGGTGGACGAATTTCAGCATCGCGGGATCGCTACCAGGGTATGCAACGAGCTGGTGAAAATTTGCCTCAAAGCTGATCCGACCGTAACTGTTACGGCCAGAACATTAATGGAAGAAAACTATTCCACTAAAGTACTCCGCAAGAACCATTTCCAATTCGCAGGCACGGTGATGGATCCTGAAGATGGGGAGGTATGGGAATGGGTTTACGACAAGGTCCCTAAAACTTGAGATACGCATATCCCTTCATCTGATACGTGGTGAGAACCGTCAACATGCTGGTGGCTACTTTCACCTCCGGGACCATTTTCGAGCGATCGATATTACGGGCGATTAACGACTGACCGCAGACAAAGATCTTCACACCAGCCTGCTGCAACTGCTGGTAAAGTTTAAGGTTAGGGTTATCTACCTTGTATTTGGACTTGTAGGCTTCATTGTTCATCACTGTATATGCCGCGCCTCCGTGAATGGCCATTACAACCTCCAGTTGATTTTTCGGGAGCCCTCCTGCTACATGTAGATTGATGAGTCTGGCAACATTGTTGAGCGCCCAATTGAGTGTGTCAGGTTTGTCGCTCATCCGCTCCACTTCAATCACCACCCGGTACGTGAGAGAAGCATCGGGCTTCTCAGCCGCATCAGGTACCGGAAACACGCCACCGAAATCTTTTATGACCGGGAAGACACGAGCCGGAGATTGGGCCAGGGAGACAAATGAAAAGAGGCAAAGTGCAATGAAGAAAATTAAGCGCATAGCGTTGGTTTGGCTAAAGGTGAATCGGATATCCGGATCGACATAGCTGCTGACATCGAGGCATCAACAATCACGAAATTATTTTCAATGATTGAACAGAATATTGGTTCCTGCAACTAAAATTAAAACAGCGGTAATCCGGCGAATGTAAAGGGCGTTGAATGTGTGAGCCCCCAGTCGCGACCCAATTTGTCCGCCCACCAGCACGGCTGCCAACAAGGGAAGGATCAGCTTCCAGTCAAGTGAACCCGCCCCAGAAAGCTGTCCGGCTAACCCGCTGATGGAGTTCACCAGGATAAACACACTGGCCAAGGCCGAAATTCTTCTCGCATGATCCCACTTCAGGAGATGGAGTACCGGGGAAAGAAAAATACCTCCGCCGATACTTACCAGTCCAGACAAAAAGCCTATTCCGCCACCCAGGACAATATTGAGCAACATCGAATCAGACTTTTTTTCATCCGTACGAAGTTTCATCAGTTTGTCCTGAAACCAAAGCAGCATGGCCGCCAGCACCAGTGAAAGTCCCAACAGACGGAAAAATGTATGTTCCTTAATCGGCCAAAGCCCGCCGAGGAAGGCGAGTGGAATGCTGACAAGCAAAAAGGGCCATGTGGTTTTCCAGCTAAGGTGTCCCACTTTCACAAAAATGTAAGTGCCACCGGTAACTACTATTATGTTGCACATTAATGCCGCGGGGCGCATTACATCAAAAGGAACCGCCATTACCCCCATGAGGGCTAGGTAACTTGTCCCGCCTCCAAATCCGACGGAGGCGTACACCATGGCAATAAAGAAAAAACTAAGAATGAGTAAAGCGTTCATCGTTTGCGTTTAACGAGCCCTCTTGACCTCAATCGAGGCTAGTGATTTTACATGCCTGCGGCCAGTCCTGAAGTCCTTGGGCGAAAGCAACAAGATGGCATCTGGCATCTTGTCTACTGATTGGCCATTCTTTTCCGTAATAATATAGATAGACTCTCCAGATGGGTTGTTGAACAACTCATTCCAGGAGAATACAACGGAATAACCGTCAACGGCCTTGCAGACAAAGTAGAATGTGCTCATATCCTTCGGAAGTTCAACATTTAGTTCAACCGAAGCGAGCACATCTTTCAGCAGTACACCTTTTAAGCCAACTGCATCGCTCTTCTTTTCTCCCAAATGATTGGTGATGACAACCGTCCCGATATCGAAGTTCTTGTAAGATGAAAAGTCCTGAATGGACACCTTTTTTGGGTTCCTGATATCCCCGGAAATAGTGAAAGATCTGGTGGGATCCGGCTTTTGCGCATTCGCACCAAATCCTCCCCAAACAATCAAAAAGAAGAAAATCACAGGTTTCATCCCCGGTCAGTTAGCTCTCCAATCCACCTCTTAGTTCATTATCCACCGATCGTCGACATGGACTCATGCACAGGGGACTCTTTATCGCGACGGTTTTCTGCCTCAAACCCGTCCTTTGGTCTATGCCCTATAGCGTGAAGCAGGGCATATCTGATTTGTTCATCGTCCTTGCCGGAACGAAGCAATTCACGGAGATCCAGTACGCCATTATCATACAGACATGTTTTCAAGCCACCTTGTGCAGTGATGCGAATCCTGTTGCATGTACCACAGAATGTTCTGGAAAATGCGGCAATAATACCAATGTCACCGAGGTGCCCGGGGATTTTGTAGTGATAGGCTGTGGAGTTCACCGGGTCTTGTATTTTCTGGATGTCGGGGTAGGCGTCTTGTATATGGTCCAGTATCTTCCGGTAGGTCCAGTTCAGTTTAGGGTAATGACTTCCTTCGCCGTTGAATGGCATCTCCTCGATAAATCGCACAGAGAC
>JBDHXU010000145.1:0-7768 GCA_039810905.1 Cyclobacteriaceae bacterium
GTCTGCCCCAGCGATGGAGAGGCTAAAATCAGGATTATCAATCCTGCTCCCATCATAGGAATGATACCCTTGTGAATTTGGGTTTTGCTTTTCATAGTTGTTTCCATAGGTGTTTTCAATTCATAATTATTTTTTCTGACCCGTCATCGTGGCAGGATCCATCAATTTCTTTATCTGCTCTTCGGTCAGGAGTTTCTTCTCACGGATGAGCTCGATGATGCCCTTGTTGGTTCTCAGTGCCTCGGCAGCCAATTCAGTAGTTTTCTCATAACCCAACACCGGATTAAGTGCCGTCACGGTTCCCACACTTCTTTCTATGTAGTGATTCAATATGTTGGTATTGGCAGTGATGCCCTCAATGCATTGCTTCCGGAACAATGGCAGCGATTTGTAGAGCAACCCCTGTGATTCCATTATGGAAATGGCGATAACCGGTTCGTAGGCATTGAGCTGGAGCATTCCAGAATGAGCCGCCATGGCGACCGTGGCGTCATTGCCTACTACCTTGAAACAAACTTCGTTCATCAATTCAGGCATGACAGGATTTACCTTGCCTGGCATGATGGAGGATCCTGGTTGCAAGGCAGGAAGATTGATTTCGAACAGTCCGGCCCTGGGACCTGTTGTAAGAAGGATGAGATCGCTGCTGATTTTTGACAAGGTGAGTGCATAACTCTTCAATGCCGCCGAATGCATTACAAAACCCTGCATGCTGGAAGTGGCCGCAATGAGGTCTTTGCTGAGGACCATCGGCTTGCCAGTTATTTTGGCAAGGTGAACTGCAACCTTTTCAGCGTATCCAGGTGTGGCGGTGATGCCAGTGCCAATAGCAGTGGCCCCCATATTCTGCTCATATAAATAAGCCTCATTCTTTTTGAGAGCTGCAACTTCCGCATCAAGTTGATTCCCGAAGGCATGAAATTCTTGCCCCAGCGTCATCGGCACAGCATCCTGACCTTCTGTCCTTCCCATTTTCAGGATGTCCTTGAATTCATCCCCTTTCTTGTGAAATGATTGAGAGAGAGCCTCTGCTTCCTTTATCACCTTGTCGTTATGCAGGAGCAGTGCAACCTTGATGGCTGTTGGATAAACATCATTTGTAGATTGGCCCATGTTAAGGTCATCATGTGGTTCGATGAAAGCATATTCACCCTTTTTATGACCACTGAGTTCGAGCGCAATGTTGGCCAGTACTTCATTCGCATTCATATTGGCAGACGTACCGGCACCTCCCTGGTATAGATCCACCAGGAATTGTTCGTGATACTTCCCGTCCATTACGGCCTGGCAGGCCTTCTCGATGGCCGCCAGCTTCTCGGGTTTCAGTCTTCCTGTTTCTGCGTTGGCGCGGGCGGCTGCAAGCTTGACCATTGCAAATGCTCTGACGTAATCAGGATAAAACCGGGTTGTGACACCGCTCACCTGGAAGTTCTCCAGCGCTCGAGCCGTCTGGACGCCATAGTAGGCATCGGCCGGAACCTGCTTTTCACCCAGCAGGTCTTTCTCTGTTCGTGTCTGTGCACTCACTGAAAGTGATGATACAACGACCAGGATCATGGTGAACTTGATTGAATGATTCATAAAGGAATGTTTAAAGCAGTATGGATTGAAGTATAAGACCGTTAATCACCGATGCGATGGTTGTGACAATGCCGGGGAGCATGAAACTATGGTTCAGTACATATTTTCCTATCCGCGTGGTTCCGGTGCGATCAAATTGAATGGCCGTCAGGAGGGTTGGATATCCTGGCACAAAGAAGTGCCCGTTAACCGCCGGAAATATACCCACGAGGTACGCAGCAGGTATGCCAAGTGAAAGGCCAAGTGGCATCATCGCTTTGGTTGTTGCAGCCTGGCTGAACAGCATAATACTAAGAATGAAGAGTCCAAGTGCAAAGGTCCACGGCTGACTGGCAACGAGTCCCCCCAAAGCATGTTGGATCACTTCATAGTTATTATTCATGAAAGTACTGCTCATCCAAACTACGCCGAAAACAGCGATTGTGGCCTGACCGGCGGAAGCAAACAGGGAGACTTTGGTCACCTGGCTCGCTGATGTCTTTGCAAGCAGGATGATAAGGCCGGTAGCCGCAAGCATAATCATCATGATCATGGACGGCATTTGTACCTGTCCCGCCGAATTGACTGCAAAGCCGGGCTGAAAACCGGGGTGCTCTGCGAAGGAGGGAAGGAGCGCAGGAAAGAAGCCAAGGGCCACTACAGCCACGACGGCGAGACCGAAAATGATGACCGAAGTAATGGCACCGGCACTTAATTCAGTCGGATTGTTTTCCGAATCTTTACCTATTTGGGCTGCAAAGACGGGATCTTTCATCCGGTCCAGGAATTCGGGATCTTCATCCAACTCCTTGCCGCGCCTGAATACAAACAGGACGCCGACGAGCACACCGACTAAGGTTGATGGGATACAGATCAACAGGATGTCGCCTAGTTTAATGCTCGCTGACCCCAATACTGAAAGTAAGGCCGCTGTTGCAGCTGACACGGGGCTCGCGGTGATAGCCATATGTGCAGCGGTTACACTCATGCTCATAGCCCTCTCCGGTCTGATCCTCTTTTTGATCGCGACTTCCGAGATGATAGGCATAATCGAATAGGAGATGTGCGCCGTACCCGCAAAGAGAGTGAAGAAGTAAGTCACCAGAGGCCCCAGGATGGTGATCTGGGATGGCCGGCTGCGTAGAATCTGGGCAGCGATTTGAACAAGGTATTCCATGCCACCTGCAGCCTGTAAAGCTGCAGCAGCGGTAACCACACTGAGAATGATCAGCATTACCTCAAGTGGTGGATCTGATGGCTGCAGATCAAAGACAAAGAGCAGCACCAGGAGACCGATCATGCCCATCACACCTAAACCTATGCCCGACATGCGTGCACCCATGAAGATGCAGAGCAGAATCACCAGCAGTTGGGAAGGGATTAGAAAGATTTCCATTTGTATGCGTATCTAGATGTGCCCGGTTAAACTCACTGAAATGGGTCTTAAGAAGATCCAGGGGAACTGATGCGCCAATACGCTTGAATAATTATGTGGATGAAAGGTAGGGGCATTGCAAAACTCGTTCATGCATAACGGGTTATTGTCTGAAAATAACGCCATTTCATTTCAGAAGTTTACGAAGCTGGTTGATGATTCGCCGATTCTGATTGTTAAATTACTATAAAGTGTAAGTCTGAATGACCTTATTCCTTGTTGTTCAGTATTATTTCAACTCCAGCCGTAAACCCCAGTTGAGTAGCAGTTGAACTGGTAGTGCCCCCTCCACCACATCCCCCGGTTCCGCAGCCAACACCGAGTCCAACGCTTTGAACAGGTATCAACAGTTGCGACTGGAGAAGCAGACCCATCCGATCACTCATTCGATAGGTTAATCCCAACTTGCCCCCAACCGAAAATTTCCATTCCTCTGACAGATTGCGGCTTGGGGTGAAAATTCCTGCGCCCACCATGAATCCGCCGAATGGGGCAACTCTTGCATTGAGATCGGGACTGTGCGTCGTACCTATCATTAAATAGCTGGCGCTGCCACCGTAATCTCCGGATCGTCCTTCACCTGAATAATCCTTTACATTATAGGTGGTGCTTTGATGGCTGTAGGTAAGATCGAATTTGAGTGTGCTTGATGTCTGATAGCTTAGCATGCCGCCATAGTGTGGACCATCTCGAATAATAAGATCCCCATAATAGCCGTACACTTTGTCTTGCAGGGTATAACCCCCGAATAGGGTGAGTTTCATGGCCTGACCCTTTGTGCTGAAATAAATGATAATGAACATCATCGTTATGCACGAAAGCCGAAACACTCTTTTCATAACTCAAAGGTTCCTCTTTTTAGTAAGTCGCTACGGCACAGTCTTCTGCGCAGAAGTATGGATCAAAATAACACTTTATTCCCTTTATCATGGTTGACGGTTGTCATCCGGTATTGAATTCAAATTCGTTAAAATTGCGTCCGTAATGTCAAAGCATGAAAGCAATCTACATCCCCATTACTTTCGCGTTATCCCTGACGCTGAATGACATTTCGCTGGCTCAGGTATATTCCGATAAGATTGTTGGCAAAAAGAACACTGCTCTCGCCGACAGCATAAAGACTAAACCCTATCCATACGTCTTGCCTATCTGGGGTGCAAAGGCGGCTAAACTTGGGTTCGATCTTCCATATTCGGCCGGCATGAGTGTTCAATATGTATGGCAGGAATCAGATCTGATTATCGACAACCTGCAGGTGGGATTCAACAACGGACCCAAAACGAATCTGGATCAGGTTATTCGTTTTAATAATGCACGATCAACTGCCACCGGAGTGAATTTCAGACCAGACATTTGGCTTTTTCCGTTCCTAAATGTTTATGGACTGTTTGCAAAGGCGCAACCATCAACTGCGGTGGATTATGGTATCTGGGTGCCTGATGGTAGCGGCACCTGGAAAGAAGTTGTTGCACTGAACTCCAAGGCCAACTTTGATGCAACTACTGTTGGATTTGGACTGACGCCTACGATCGGTGTAGGAGGAGGCTGGCTTGCGTTGGACATGAACTTCGCCTGGTCCAGCATCGCTGCACTGAAGGATCCTGCCTACACTTTCATCTTTGGTCCAAGGATGGGGAAGACATTTCGTTTTCACAAACATCCGGAGAGAAACATTGCTTTCTGGGCCGGTGGCTTCCGTCTGAAATTGAACTCGGGGACAGAGGGATCTCTGAACGTGAGCGATGTTCTTCCCATAGATCAGTTGCAGGCCCAGTTGGCACAAGGTTATCAGAGGGTTGGGGACGCACAGGCTTCAGTAGATTCATGGTGGGCAGGTCTTACGCCTCAGCAGCAGGCCAATCCTGTAAACAAAGCCAGGTACGAAACCGCCAATCAGGCTTTGGCCAAAGCAGGCTCTTTCCTGAATTCCGCATCTGCGGCTGTTGACAAAGCCAGTCAGGGCACAGTACAGTACTCTCTGGACAAGCGTCCTAAAGACATGTGGAATTTTGTTGTGGGTACCCAATTCCAGTATAACAAGCATGTCATGCTGAGAGTGGAGTACGGATTTATGGGATCGCGCACGCAGCTAATCACCGGCCTGCAGTACCGGTTTGGATTGTAAGGTCATACTGAGAATTTCCAATGAGAAAGTACTTTCTGATTTTGTTCTTTTCATTGGTAGTTCAAATCTGCAAGGGGCAGGTACTCATTTCATTGCTCCTCGGCGATAAGATCAACTCTGGCAAAATCGAGTTTGGTCTTGAAGGAGGAGCCAATTTCATGAGCATAAAGGGAATCTCGCCCTCCAGTTCTGACACCGGGTTTAACCTCGGATTCTACTTTGATTTCAACACCAAAACCAACTGGATGTTCCATACTGGCGTTATCGTGAAATCCCCCATGGGTGTCACCGGGATTACGCCATACTCCCTGAACAATCCCGATCTGGATACTCAATTCGCCGGCGGGAATGTGCAGCGCAACCTCAGGTATTTTAACGTTCCATTTCTGGCGAAGTACAATTTCAGGAATCATTTCTACGCAGAAGGTGGCATTATGCTGGGACTTCTTTATAAAGCCTTCGATCAATTCTCAAACCAGGTCAATGGAAATGAACTGACTTATAAAGTGGATATATTGGATCAGTTTCACCGGTTCGATGCGGGAGGCGTCGTGGGAGTCGGCTACCGGTTAATGAAAGGCCACGGCATGAATATTACTGCGCGATACTATTATGGATTTGCAGATATCAATAAATCTGATGCCCAGCCTGCGCAATATAACCGGTCTTTCTACCTCGTTGTGGGCATACCGATTGGGAAAGGGAAAGCAGAACAACGGAGAAAAATGGAACAGCAACCTGAGTAAAAGATGAGCATCGGATCTATCTTACCTATTACCTCATGGATTCGGACTTATGATCTTAGTCTGGCGAGGTGGGACGTGGTCGCCGGCATCACATTAGCCTCATTTGTTCTTCCGGAAAGTATGGCCTACGCATCCCTGGCTGGACTGCCCGGTCAATTCGGAATATATTGCTGCATCGGCGGTTGCCTGCTTTTTGCTTTGCTTACACAGGCAAGGCAGGTGGCTGTAGGACCTACTTCCGCCATTTCACTGATGGTGGGCACAACTGTTGCAGTATTGTCGGGAGGTGATCCCCAACGTTGGATTGCCATCGCCTCGTTGTCTGCAGTTGCCGTTTTTGCACTTTGTCTGACGGCCTATATCCTCAAACTGAGCAGTCTCGTCAACTTCATCAGTGAGAACATTCTTCTTGGGTTCAAGACTGGTGCGGCCCTGAGTATCGCTGCCTCACAGTTGCCTAAACTATTTGGCGTGGAGGGAGGAGGCAAGAATTTCTTTGAGAGAATAGAGACGCTTGTCCGGCATTTGCCGGAAACGGACCTGACCATTTTTTTGTTTGGGCTATCCGCACTTGCATTATTATTAATTGGAAATAAGCTCTTTCCAGGAAGGCCAATATCACTGGGAGTTGTTGTTGCCAGTATTCTGCTGGTGACTTTTTTCAAGGAAACTTTCAGTCAACTTGAATTGACTGGTTCGATCCCCGAAGGTCTGCCTGCAATCGGAAGGCCATCCCTGCGTTTTACTGATGTTGATGGAGTGTTGGGACTTGCACTTGGCGTATTCCTGATGGGATACATTGAAACCATGGCGGTGGCAAGAACTTTTGCTGAGAAAAATAATTACAGGGTAGACCCCAGGCAGGAATTGTTGTCACTCGGTGCGGCCAATTTAGCTTCTGCCCTTGTGGGTGGATATCCCGTGTCAGGAGGCATGTCACAATCAACCGTCAATGACAAAGCGGGTGCCAGGACGCCGATGGCATTGATCGTATGCAGTGTTGCGCTTTGCCTGCTATTGCTCTTCGTAACCGGGTTCCTGCAGAATCTGCCGGAAGTAATTCTGGCAGTGGTCGTTTTGGATGCCATAACCGGTCTGATTAAGTTGAAGGAGTTGCGGAGGCTTTATACACTAAGCCGCAGCGAGTTTTATATTTCAATGTTGGCTATCGTGGGTGTACTGACGTTCGGCATTCTGAAAGGGGTGCTGATTGCAGCCATCGCATCAATTGTCTACCTCATCGCCAGAACCTCTTCACCCGTGGTCTCTGTATTGGGTCGTGTTCCAGGTACTTATCAGTACTCAGACATTCAAAGACATCCGGATAATGAAGAAATTCCCCATTGCAGAATTGTAAGAGTTGAGTCATCTATTCTCTATTTTAACCAGGAATTTGTTCATGACCGCGTGATCGATGCCGCAAATGGGGTAAAGGAGCCCAGACTTCTCATACTCGATTTGTCAGCAAGCCCTTGGGTGGATGTGTCTGCATCGAAAATGCTGATGAAGCTGCAATTGGAGCAACGCGCAAGAGGCGTGGACCTCCGTATTGTGAATGCACTTTCTGGGGTTAGGGAGCTCCTTAGAAAACAAGGGATGGAAGAATCCATTGGACACATCAGCAGAAGGGTGAGCATTGACCAACTTGTGAAAGAGTACTTTGACTCCAGACCTTTTGTAGCTGATAAAAGTCATAATTAGCCCATTCCTCTGTTTCTATTTAATAACTTTCGCATCTAAAGATAACCCCTATATGAGAAAGGCATTTTGGTTAGCCCTGTTCCTTTTGGCAGTGACAGGTTGCGGTAAAAAAGAAGCTGTCGTCTTGCCTCCGGCCAAAGTGACTGTGGTGAAGGCCGTTGAAAAGGACGTACCGCTATATGAAGATTTCATAGCCCAGGT
>JBDHXU010000146.1:0-7692 GCA_039810905.1 Cyclobacteriaceae bacterium
TACGCAAATATCTTCGCCAGATCCGCCTGCTCGTTATAAGCCAGCGTATGCTCTTTGGCATATTTGTCTACCTCCCCCGCCTTGTCACCAAAGATTTCCATGACTTTCTTGCGCCCCTTCGCGGGTCGAAGGTCCCCTTCCACCGCACACCATATTCGCGAATGCTTGATGATGCGCGTGTCCCGGCTTCCTGAATTCAGGGCAGGCTGGTAGTCAGGGTCTTTGATCTCGACATAATACTCCTTGAGCAACGGAACCTTTCCGTCACTGAGCAACTCGAAAAAATTCCAAATCGGTACCCCCTCAGATTTGAAATTCTTCCCGTTGATGAAGTGGTGTTGTCGATTAGTAATTGTGTCATTGAGTGTGAATTCTTTGACCAGACTGCTCTGCAATGCACGGTCTCCCATAGCGGTATGAAACTCCACTTCCTTAAGGAAGATGTTATATCGCACCAGGTATCCCGTAATGGTCATGTCCCTGTCCATCAGCGAAACTGTTCCAGGAAGCCAGTCCTTCATGTAAATGTCACCCTGGACTTCACTTGGGGGCCTGGCGATAGGCAGTCCATTCAGAAGATCAGTGAAGTAGGGATTCCTTCTGGAGGCTGGTGAAAGATTCTGCGCTTCAGCGGACTGGTTGGACAACAATCCGGTCAGGACGATATGCCAAAAGAACATCACCCTGAACAACCGGGAAACAAAGCCATTCATAATCAAACTGATAACACTTAAATCTAGCATTTCTGAAGCAAAAGCCCTGTATCCGAAACTCACCACTACACTTCGCAATAGCGATAACAGGGCTACATTTGTGACTTTCTGAAAGTCACGTTTCCAAATTCCATGATCCGCTCAGGTTTTATAACTCTTTTCAAATTCAATGCCCATATCATTGTCCTGATCTTTCTTCTTGGCATTTCCTGTACCTCCTCCAACAAAAAGATGTCAGAGATGCTGAAAAATGCATACCTGTTTACAGAGTCAAAGGACAATTTCTTCGCTCCAAGGGCAAAAGCCAGATATTATGATTCCCTCATCTTGATTGCCGGGAACAATGATGAAGCCCTTAGGAATCGCTATTTCAAAGCTTATTTTCTGCTCCAGGCTGGAGAGCTTGAGCAGGCCATCGAGATGTATGAGTCACTTCTGAAGGAAATCGAAAGCACACTTCCAGGCTCACGCAAACACCTCTTTCAATATCTGGGTCTCGCATACCTCCGACTGGGTGAGCAGGCCAACTGTGTCACCAACCATCAGGCGGAGTCATGCATTTTTCCAATTCAAGGTACAGGTGTGCATCGCAATGATGAGGGCTCCAGGAAAGCCTCAGGCTACCTGGAAAAAGCCCTTCAGCTTGATTCATCAGACCTCGAGTCAAGATGGTTGCTGAACATAGCCTATATGACATTAGGGCAATATCCAACGCAAGTACCAAAGCAGTATCTCATCCCTCACCTGCTTGATTCAACTTCATCAGGCATACTTCCATTTCATGACATTTCAGGTTCACTCGGGCTCACTTACCGTAACATGTCCGGCGGAGTAATTATTGAAGATTTTAACCTGGATGGCAATTACGATATCGTAACGTCGGCCTGGGGGCTTGACGAACCCATGCACTTCTGGATCAACAAAGGAGACGGAACGCTTTCTGATCAATCAGCCCAATCAGGGCTCGATCAGTTTACAGGAGGCCTGAACATGATGCAGACTGATTTCAACAACGACGGGTATCCGGACATTTTCGTGCTCCGCGGCGGGTGGATGGGGATTTATGGACGCCAACCCAATTCGCTATTAAAAAACAACCAGGATGGCACCTTCACAGATGTAACGATTGAGGCCGGCCTGCTCAGTTTCTATCCGACCCAAACTGCAACCTGGAACGATTTCAACAACGATGGATGGCTGGATGTTTTCATCGGAAACGAAAGCTCAGAATTCAACTATCCTTGTGAACTGTACATCAACAATCATGATGGCACTTTCAGGAATGAAAGTGTACAGGCAGGGACCGCCCTCACCGATTACGTGAAGGGCGTAACGTCAGGTGATTATGATAACGATGGATGGCCCGACCTGTTCATATCAACGATGAATCGCAGAAGCTATTTGTTCCACAACGAGGGCATGCACGATGGACACGTCGTCTTTCAGGACCGGACCTCCAGGGCAGGTTTTGAAAAACAGATCAGCAAGACATTTCCCACGTGGTTTTGGGATTTCGACAATGATGGCCGCCTGGACATTCTCCTTTGCTCCTATGAATTTGAAAAGTCCCTGGCTCATTATGAGGCGGCTGAAAGACTTGGCAGGCCCCTTGGTGAGGAATATAAGTTGCAACTGTACAGGAATAGCGGTGATGGCACCTTCACCAACATTGCTTCCGAGGTTGGTTTGGACAAAACCGGCTTCGCCATGGGTTCCAACTTCGGGGATATCAACAATGACGGCTACCCTGACATATATCTCGGCACAGGCAATCCGGATACGCGGTCGCTGATACCAAATAAGATGTTTCTCAATGAAAATGGGAAGAGGTTCACGGACGTAACCAGTGCCGCCCGTTTGGGTCATCTTCAAAAGGGCCATGGGGTCTCCTTTGCTGACATCGACAATGACGGCGATCAGGACATATTTCTGGAAGTCGGCGGGGCATTTGAAGGTGAGAAGTTTCAAAATGCGCTGTACCTGAATCCAGGCCAAACCAGGTATCACTGGCTGTCGCTGAAACTGAAAGGCATGAATTCCAATGCTTTGGGAGTTGGCAGCCGTGTCAGGGTAGTATTCCAGGATGGCAGCCTTAAGAGAACAGTCTATAAGGACCTGAACTCAGGTGGGAGTTTTGGGGCCTCACCGCTTCTGGCCCACCTGGGTCTGGGGGATGCGGCAGTAATCGACACACTTGAAATTCGGTGGTCCGGATCAAACTTTGAACAGTTACTGACCAACATTCCGGTTGATCAGCAGATCGAGGTGACAGAGGGCAATAGCAACTATAGAAAAATGGAACGAAATCCATTGCCGTTCCATTAAACCCAGCTTAGTTAAACAACAATCCGCAGTTGCTTCAGCACCCGGTTAAAAAAGACCGATATGACACTGATAAAGATTACCACTCCCCAATCCTCGAGGGCGATAGGCTCAAGTTTCAGCGCCTCCGCCACGCCAGGGATAAAGAATGCCAACACCGTCAATGAAAGGCAAATGATGAGCGCATACCAGACAAACTTATTCCTTGCCACCTCCGAATAGAAAAATGATTTGCTGCTGGCGGGCGTCACATTGAATACATGCAACAGTTTTGAAACAATCAGGGTCAGGAAAAGGATGTTGTTGCATACTTCCGTCGGCTGAGTGGTGTTCACATGGGTAGTATAGTGAACCCATACGACGGCGCCCAGCGCTGCGCCTGCCAGTACCAGTGCATAGACCATCAGCGCGGTCCACTGCTTCCGTCCTACAATTGGCTCGCTCGTCCTGCGAGGCTTCTGCTTCATCACCAGTTCATTGGCTTCTGACACACCTAAGGCCAATGCCGGCAATGCATCAGTGACGAGGTTAATGAAGAGTATCTGAAGAGGTATCAGCGCAAAGTGAGTGTCCAATACTGCTGTTGCACCAATTACAGCAAGTTCGCTCAGGTTGGAGGACAAAAGGAAGACCACAAACATGCGGATATTTTCAAAGATGACCCTGCCCTGCTTGATAGCGACGACAATGGATGTAAACGAATCATCTTTGAGCACCATATCTGCCACCTCCTGCGCTACTTGTGTTCCTCGCTTACCCATGGCGATGCCGATGTCCGCCTTCTTCAACGCAGGCGCGTCATTGACTCCGTCACCCGTCATCCCGACAACGTGGTCATTTTCCTGCAAAAATTTAACAAGGTCAAGTTTCTGCTTCGGGGTTACGCGCGCAAAGATTCTTGCAGACAGCCACGCCTTCTTCTTTTCCTCTGTCAGGTTCTCGTAATCGCCCATTTCACTTCCCGACATCACAATCTCACCCTCACCACTAAGTAGCCCCAGCTTAAGTCCAATGTTCCTCGCTGTTGCGGGATGGTCCCCTGTCGCCATCAGGACTTCGATGCCGGCCGTGCGACATTCGCCTATGGCCGCTGCCACTTCAGTACGTGGCGGATCAATCATTCCAATCAGGCCAGCAAAAGTCAGTTCCCGGCTGAGAACATCCGGAATCTGATGGCTTTCCTTGTAGGCTGCACCAATTACCCGAAGGCCTGATGCTGCCATCCTGTGTGCTTCATTACGGTAGTGGGCCCGGGTGGCTTCATCCATGGGCAAGGTCTCCCTGTCTTTCAAGACACGGGTGCATCTCAATAGCAATTCCTCCACCGCTCCCTTCACACATGTCAGGTAATCACCGCCTGAGGCGTGGCAGGTAGCCATGATCTTCGTTTCGGAACTGAAAGGCTCTTCCTTCACCTTGGGATGTAGTTTGCGAATTGCCAAGATGTCCTTTTTGCCAGCTCTTGAGAACTTAAGCAACCCTGTCTCCAAAGGATCCCCCACCTCCTTCAATTCGTGGCCGTGCACAGAAATGTCGGCCGTATTACACAGACATGATACCAGTTGTATCATCTCATAGTTAAGGGTCCTGAGCAGCTGCTCACCATCCTGAATATTTATACTCTGCCGTATGGCATCCGGCTCAATGGTCAGATCGCCGGCATCCATACTCAGCATACTTACCTCTATTCGGTTTTCCGTAAGTGTGCCCGTCTTGTCTGTGCAAATAACCGTCGTTCCGCCCAGCGTCTCCACCGCAGCAAGTCTTTTCACAATTACATTGTGGCGGGCCATCCTCAACATCCCTTGTGCCAGGGCCAGTGTCGCCACAATGGGAAGCGCCTCGGGTACGGCTGCTACTGCCAAAGCGATTGATGTTTTGAACATGTTGATAAAAGGATGCCCTTGCAGCAGGCCAGCCAGAAAAATAATAATAACCAGCACCGAGGTTATCCAAATGAGCTTCCTGCTGAATACATTGATTTTCTTCTCGAGGGGAGTATCCTCTTCCACTGATGACTGAACCAGTTCAGCGATTTGGCCAAACTCGGTCTGCATGCCGGTATTAATCACGATGGCATACCCATTGCCCCTGGTAATGAAAGTGCCCTTAAACAGCAGGTTGCGCCGATCCGCCATGGGACAATCCACTGGCAGTACATCAAGTTTCTTTGAGACCGGCATGGACTCGCCGGTAAGTGCGGACTCATTCACTTCCAATTGTGAGAGTGTGAAGAGCCTTGCATCTGCCTGCACCATGTCACCTGCTTCGACATACAGGATGTCTCCGGGTACCACATCGTGCGAAGGGACTTCCTCCACCTGACCTTCTCTCAGCACTTTTGCCGGTATGACAGTGAGCAACTTCAAGGCCTCCATGCTTTGTTGGGCCTGGTATTCCATGGCAAAGCCGATACAGGCATTAATCAGCAGCACCACCCCGATGGCGCTGGCATCCAGGAATTGTCCAAAGTATATTGACATGAGGGCAGCGATGCCCAGGACGATAATGAAGGGACTCTTGAATTGGTTCAGGAATATGAGAATGGGGCTTGTCTTCTTGGTTTCAACCAGCGCGTTCGGTCCATATTGCCTCAATCGCTTTTCAACCTCTTTCTTTGAAAGGCCTTTATCTGAATCAGTTGCGAGCTCCTGATGTATAATTTCCCATTGTTTCGCGTGAGCATTTACATAACCCATAACAAGACCTTAGTCGCCTTTCCCAGAAAGATAAACCGATTATGGAGTAAAGAAAATGATTCTTGTTAGACGGAGGGATTACAGATTACTAATTCCAGATGGTCAATTTACCGACCCTGAATTGGCCGTCACCAGCCTTAAATTACTCAAACCTCAGTGATTCAATAGGATCCAGTCGTGACGCCTTGTACGCAGGATAATATCCTGACATGAGTCCCACAAATATGCATACCAGAACACCCACCATCATCCACAACCAGGGCAGCACAAAAGAAGTGATGCCCAGGAAACTGGCAAAGAAGTTGCCCACCGCAATACCGAGTACGATTCCCACGAGACCCCCTATCAGGCATACTACGATAGCTTCAATCACAAACTGTTGACGAATGCGTAGTGGAGTGGCACCAAGCGCCTTCCTGACACCCACTTCCCTGGTGCGTTCTGTGACTGACACCAGCATGATGTTCATTAGTGCTATGGATGATCCCAGCAGGGTCACAAAGCCAATTCCCAACCCCACCCATCGGATGATCCCAATCAGGTTATTTAGTTCAGAAAGCGTATCGCTCTTGTCCAATTCAAATGAGTTCTCCTTGCCAATCTGGTCTCTCCGGATCGAGCGCATGAGACCGGTTGCCTCTCCCATTGCATTGTCAAGCTGTTGAGGATCGGAGATACCGACGGTCAGATAATAATCCAGTCCACGACCCGATGCCAGTTGGTTTGCTACGATAACGGGTATGAAAACCATGTTGTCGAAGTTGTCTTCGGCGAGCTGACCCTTTTCCTTCAAAACACCCACCACGCGGAATTGCATTCCTTTGAAAGACACAACGGTGTTCAGCGGATCTTCATTCGGTTCATAAATGGAGGTGTACACCTTCTTCCCCAAAATGCAAACTCGTGTTCCATATTCAATTTCCCTGGCAGACAAGTTTCTGCCATACTCAAAGTTGAGATCCTTTACCGACATGTATTGATCATTGATGCCAGTAACATTGATGTTGGGATTGGTCTTCTTTGAACTGTGTTTCACTTCAGCGATTGAAGTAAGATCGGCGGAAAGGCTGATCACTGATGGTACGTTGAACTGCGTAATGAAGCGCTCCACTTCATTCAACTCGAGCGGCTTGTACATCTTCTGCTTGATTCCCTCACGGCTCCTGTTTCGGTTCCTGATGGAGTTGATTTCAAATGTGTTTGCCCCAAGAGAAGAAAGGCTTTCATTGAGCTTGAATTTGATCCCGTCGACGGCAGTAAGGGCACCCACAAGGGCGGTTATGCCAATTGCGACAATAACGGCAGTGAGCACAGACCGGAGGAGATTGGCCTGAATGGAACGAAGTCCTTCTTTGATGTTTTCGATAATATTCATTCAAAACCGGTTATCGCGCACAAATTTACCCTGATTTACGTTTAAGGATGAGGGTTTAATTTCTTTCTTTTGCAATGCTTGCTTTAACGATGCGATTCCTGCTTTTGTTTTGCTTTTTACTATCTGGGGTGGTGGCTAAAGCCAATTACATCTTTATCCCCATGGATAACAAGCAAGCCGACCACCTGAAGGCTTACGGAATCGCATATTGGGTATTGCGCAAAGAGGTGGAGGTAGACTGGCTATTGAATTACAGGGGCGGCAGTTTTATGTGCAAGTACCACCCTCTCATCCAGAACGAGCTGGTCGTACGAGGGGTTAGTTACGATATCATTTCAGACGCGACGGCCAATGACATCCTTCTGGAAATCGCCAGCCCCGCTCTCAACTACGATATCATGAAACTGGAGAAGTATCCTAAAATTGCGGTGTATTCACCCAAGTCCAAGCAGCCCTGGGATGATGCGGTCACACTGGTGCTCACCTACGCTGAGATTCCTTATGACGTGGTGTTTGATGATGAGGTGATGCGCGGGGATCTTACCAAATACGACTGGTTGCACCTCCATCATGAAGACTTCAC
>JBDHXU010000147.1:0-7673 GCA_039810905.1 Cyclobacteriaceae bacterium
ATGATGCCTATCATGTAGATGGCATTCTTTTGATTCTAACTTTGAATTACAGCAAATAATTATTGTCATGAAAACCTTCAATTTTCCCAAAGCCTCTTTGGCTGCTGCAGTCCTGTTGGTTCTTCTCACGGGCTGCACCTCCAAAAAGGCAGCCGATGATACACCATCGTTGGGTGAGGTCACAGTATCGACAACGGCTATAGAGCCGGACGTCTATTTTCAGGGAGCCATCAAAGCCTTCACCGAAAACAACTATGCAGAAGCGTCTCAGGCCATTGGCCAGGCTTGTGACTATATGGCCAGCATCAAAGGATTGTCGAACGATAAGTTCCAGAAGAATCTCGATAATTCCATTACCGAATTGCGTGAATTGCAGGCAAATGTCAAATCCGACAAAGTAGACGGTCTTGATGAACTCAACTATTTCTTTGCCCGTGCCGGCAATGCACTCGCCGGTGTACACATGAATGTGACAGAAAGCATTTCATTCAACGTCAAGGGCCCTGACGCAGGAAAGGAACTGATGAAGGCCGTTGCTTCCATACGCAGCATGGTCAGCTACCACCACTATGAATTTGATGCAGAAGAGAATGTACTACTGGGCGAAATTGAAGGCCTGGCCAAACGCCTCGAAAAGAATGAACCGGTTACGAAGGAAGAGCTGGATGCCAAATTCAAATTGCTGGGAACCCATCTAACTAAGTGGGGCAATGATATTGAGGTGAATTATTCAGGCTCACATAAGAAAGGTGTGATTCACAATGAATTCTAGAAAATCACATTTCCAGGTTTCTGGTTTCCGGTGATTGTTATCGAGAAACCAGAAACTTACCTACTGCAGCAGTCTCTCCAGTTTTTCACGGTTAAGGATTTTCAACCCCGAATCTGAGATTTCAATCAGGCCCTCGTCGCGGAAGTCCGCCAATGTACGGTTCAGCGACTCTGTAGCAGTGCCAATCAGATTGGAAATGTCTTTTCTGGCAACGGTAATTACGCCTTGAAGCGTAGAAGTCTGCGCCTGGATTTTCAGCAGTGCTTTGGCCACTCGCTGCCTTACCGATTGGTAGGCCAGTTCCAGCAGCCGATTCTCAGTTTCTTCAAGGTTGTTGGATAAAAGCTTGATAAACTTTCTGGCAACGTCCTTGCTGGAATAGATAAGTGATGTGAAATCCTCTCTTGGAATAATCAGCAATTCGGCATCTTCAAGGGCTTCGGCGTTTTCGTTGTAAGGCTTCTCCTCCAATAGAGCGACATAGCCAAGAAAATCACCGGGCTTGTGAATGCCGGTGATCAATTCCTTCCCGTCATAATTGATCTTATAAGTCTTGATGCTTCCCTTGCTTATGAAATAGACGTCGTTGGGCGTCTGTCCTTCCATGAAGATGAGGTCCTTTTTTTTGAATTTTCTGGAGGGCCTGTTTTCAGAAAGCTTCTGGCACTCCTTCAATTCCTTGGCTTGGCTGAAAAAACTGTTGACATCCCCGAGGTCGTTGGTAAAATTGGTTCTCAACAACTTGTCGCGCTTAAGCCTTACCTCAACAACTTTCAGCAAATCCAGTCCGTCAAAAGGTTTGGTGATATAATCATCCGCACCAAGGTTCATGCCGGCCCGGAAATCAGCCTTATCCGCCTTTGCTGTAAGAAATACAAAAGGGATGCTGGCGGTAGCCGGGTCACGCCGGAGAATATGGATAACGCCATAGCCGTCCAATTCTGGCATCATTACATCGCATAATACAAGATCCGGTAAGTGCCGTTGGGCAAGTTCCACCCCGGCTTTGCCGTTCTCGGCGCTGATTACTTTATAGTGGGAAAGATGAAGAATACTGGAAATGTTTTCCCTCATTTCCGTATTGTCCTCGATCACCAGAATTGTAGCCGGTGAAGAGGTATTGGAATTGTTTTGGCGATTCATTTTTTTCCGGCGGGGCACCTGTGAAAAATGCCCCGGACGCTACATAAAACAAGCATTATGTGACCGGCATCCCCATGATAACAGTCAAAGGTACCCCTGATATTGGTCATGGGCTTATGGAGGTCAGGCTAGCTACTTTTCAGTAGAAATTATGGCAATGAAAAGCATCATGGTCCCTTGCGATTTCTCCGGTCCAGCGAGAAACGCCTTTACATTTGCGGTTGAACTGGCTGGCATCTCAAATGGTGAGGTTCATGTTATACATTTTGTTGAACTTCCGGTAGTTGTCGACTCCACCATGGGAATGGGCCCCTACCCCATAGATCCCAAGGTTTTTTCAGAGATGGAGGAACAGGCTCTGGAAGAGTTTGAAAAGATGAAGAATGCTGCCACACTGCCGGCCGGCGTTAATGTCAAATTCAAATCTGTAAGAGGCTATATCATCCAGGGAATCCAGGGTTACGTGAAGGCAAACAACATTGACCTGATTGTCATGGGCACTCACGGAGCGAAAGGAATGGAAGAGTTTTTTATTGGCTCACATACGGAAAAGATTGTCCGCCTTTCTCCGGTTCCGGTGCTTGCCATCCGGAACAAGATTTCAGTCAGCTCCGTGCGCAATATTGTATTGCCCAATGGCCTGGAAGCCGGACAGGAACAGTTTATTGAAAAGGTCAAAGCTTTGCAGAAATTCTTCCAGGCTACACTCCACATTCTTCTTGTCAATACACCGAACCACTTCAGGCGTGAACAAGAAGCCAATGCAGCCCTTGAAGAATTTGCACGTAATTATAAACTGGAGCGTTATACCCTGAATTTCAGAAGCCACACACTCGAACAGGAGGGTATCCTCGCCTTCGCCAAAGAGGTTAAAGCTGACATCATTGCTATGGGAACCCACGGCAGAAAGGGTTTGGCTCATCTCTTCAAAGGAAGTATAGCAGAATCAGTCGTCAATCACGTAGAGACCCCGATCTGGACATGCAACCTTGGTTAGGTTTGACTGAATATGAAGAACCCCAGGCCAACAGAAGTACCGCCGCCTCCGACCGAACCGCCACCACAATTTCCGGAAGAGCCAATACATCTACCCGATGAGCCGGAAATTGAACCGGAGGAAGAACCCCTCACAACGCCAAGCCCCAGGCCCGAGGAACTGCCCAGGCCCCAATAGGCCCCAATAGTTCTTTAGAAAATCAGCTTGGCTCCCGCAGCCTACGCAACGTCTGGATCAAGGCCGAATTTCCTGGACCTGCTCCATCTCCCATTGCTTCATAATATTTCTTACCTCACTGTCCTCAAGGTTCGTGAAGCTCTTGTAGACCTGGGAAACCGCCCAGTACATCTCCGGGACTTCAAGAATACAGACTTCATCAACAAGCTTGCGAAGTTTGTCCATGGATTGAGAGCTTGAAACAGGGGCGGCTACAATCACTCTTGCCGCATGCTGATTGCGACATAATTTTATAGTTGCGTAAATGGTCGCCCCGGTAGCAATTCCATCGTCCACAAGGACAACTACCTTGTTTGCCAAATCAGGCAACGGCCTGCCATCTCTCAATTCCTGTACTCTCCTTCGGATTTCCTCACGTTCCCGTGAAAGAACATTGTACAGATCTCCCTGGCTTACAGAATCCGCCAGGTCGGAAAGGTAAAGGCTTCCATCTTCGGCGATAGCACCAATGGCCAATTCCGGGTTTTCCGGATGACCCAGTTTTCTGGAGATGATCATGGTAAAGTCAGCTTTCAACGCACGTGCCACGTGATAAGCAACCTCCACGCCACCCCGTGGGATGCCGATTACAACGACTCCTTGATTTTCGAACTTCATTAAAGCCTGCGCAAGTTTTTCACCTGCATCTTTTCTATCACGGAACATATGCTTGACGGTATTGTGTCTATACAAAGGTCCCTACCGATTGAAGAGGTCGAAATAATTTATGTGCTACTCCTTCATGATATTCGTCAGAACCGACCAGAGTCAGTCCCCGATCTGACTGAGGTCATTTAATGCGACTGCCGTGAATTGTAGTTTTGTACTAACCGACCAGATTTTTTCTCTGTGCAAAAGAATCCATTCCACCATCAGCCCAGTCTCTTCCTGCAACACGCTGAAGAAGGGCAAATGATCAGAACCGTGAGAGAGCAGTCCAGAAAACTGCGTACAGCAGCAGATCTTAATTCCCTCATTGAAGCAATTAGCCATGCCAGAATTGTTGTACTTGGGGCCGCAGACAGGGGAACGCATGACTTTTACCAATGGCGGACGTTGATTTCACAGCGGCTGATTCGGGAAAAAGGGTTTGACTTTATAGCGCTGGAGGAGGATTGGGACGATTGCACTGCATTAAATCATTACATAACAGGCGCAAAAGGGGCCGCAGCTTCAGCCGCAGACGCACTTAATAGGCAGGAAAAATGGCCGGCCTGGCCCATAGCAAACTGGGAGATGGTTGCAATGGGTGAATGGATGGCTGACCACCTCAGGCTCAATTCAGGCCGCTCAATTGCCTTCTACGGGCTTGACCGTTATGATCAAAGGGCGGCGATGGAAATACTCCGGCGGTTCGCAGAAAAGAAATATTCTGATAATACGGAGAAGGCCCATCATTTGCTTGGCACCTTTGAAATGTGCTACCCCTGCAACAAGGGTACAAATGAATTTTCCGGAGACGAATCACTTGTCGGGGGATTGACTGAAAATCTGTTGAAATCATCCCAGGCGACCGGATCATTCAAAGATGAAGCTATGAAAGAAGATGCGGTCCGGAAATATTACAGTGGTATTCTCGCAGGTGGCGTGAACGCATGGAACCTTCGCTCCGAACATCTTATGGATACTTTGACCTTAATTCTCTCCCATCATGGCCCGCAATCCAAAGGAATCATTTGGGCACATAACAACGTAGTCGGTGATACCAGGGCAACCCAGTCAAGAATGAAAAATCTCACCAGTCTCGGTGAGCGAATCAGAAAACAGTTTGGCAAGGAGAATGTGCGCCTCATTGGAATGGGTTCATACAGTGGCTCAAGTCTCGGTGCGCCGGAATGGGGCAACCCTCCCATTGTCTATGATATTCCGGCAGCAAACCCATCCAGCTGGGAGGGGTTCCTTCATGCTAGTGGACCTGCAAATAAGTGGCTATTGACTAAGGATTTGGCTTTGGAGGAGTTCAGCAATACGGAAATTACGCAGAGGAATGACTGTTCCATTGTACACTATTCGAAGATGGACGATCTCTACCTGAGTGGTATTCTGCCCTATCAGTACGATGCCTTTCTCTTCTTTGACAGATGTAAACCCTTACATCCTCTTCATGTTCAACCAGAGGGGTTGCCTTTTCCGGAAGAGTATCCGTTTACAGTGTGAGGATCCCTAAGCCTGATGAAGTAGATTAGAAGCACAAAGGTACCAGCTGCAGTAATCAGGAATGGCGATGAACTGCCGAGCAAAGTCCAGGCAACGCCTGCCGTGGCACTGGCCACAAGAGCAGCAAGACTCTGCAGGCCGGCAAATGATCCGATGGCAGTAGCGGTCTGCCCTGGTCTTACCAGAATTGAAATCCAAGCCTTGGAAATCCCCTCCGAGCATGCAGCAAACGCTCCGTACAGCGCAAACAATACCGTATACTCATAATCATTCACTGCAAATGCGAATCCAGTATAGACTGCAACGAAAATCAATAAACCGGTAATCCACATTAGTTTGATCCCAAGTTTATCGGCTAGCCATCCGGCCGGGTATGCCAATAGTGCATAAACAAGATTATATACGATATAAAGCAGAATGACTGTTTCATCAGATTGACCAGCCCACTTAGCCCGTAATAGGAGAAACATGTCAGAGCTGTTAAGAAGTGCAAAAAAGATGAGTCCCGTCATCAGTTTTCTGTAGTCATGAGAGCCTTCCTTCCAGTGATTCACAAAATGAGAGAATGATACGCTGACCCCAGTTTGTGCCGTTGATGGAGTCAAGTCTGCCTTCAGAAGAAAGGTGGAGAGGACAGTGGCTATCCCCGGCAAAATCGCGATGAGGAAAAGGGCAACGTATCGTTCCGGATAAAAGTGGAGAAACAACAATGCCAGCAGCGGCCCCAATACAGCACCCGCAGTGTCCATCGATCTGTGAAATCCGAACACCTTGGCCCTTGATTCGGCAGTAGATTCATGAGCCAGCAGGGCGTCCCTTGCGCCGGTACGTACCCCCTTTCCCAGCCGATCCATTGTTCTCATTAGAAATACCCATAGTGTGTGGCTGCTCAAGGCTAATAACGGTTTGGCGGCGCTGCTCATGGCATAACCCATCCGTACAAAAGGCACGCGGATACCCTTCCGATCAGACCATGCCCCAAAATATCCTTTACTCAATCCGGCTGTGGCCTCTGCCAATCCTTCCAGCAGACCTATGACGGCTATGTTGAATCCAATGCTCACCAGGTAGTATGGCATAACCGGATAAAGCATCTCTGAGGCGATATCGGTGAACAGGCTTGTTACCGACAAAATCCAAATAGTCCGTGTGATGATCGGGCGTGTCATGATAGCACGAATAAACTGCAACCGGATTAAAGATAACCCAATTGATATTGGAATTTGACTACCAGGATGATTCAGGCCAGGTGGTGCTAAACCTCTGCAGAGGTAATCGATTTGCTCCTGTAACGGTAAGCTTCAACTGTGAATTCTTTGCAAAGATCTGGTCCGGGTTTCCTCCTGAAGTGTCCTCTCCTTGTAGCCGCAATGAAGTACTCGCAATTGGTTACCCTGCGAAACGCTGCGATTTCATCATTCGAGCCGCAAACAATCATGGGAGCATCTGGATTGATGTATTGCAGGAGTACCCGACCAGCTTCTTCGTAAAGTGCCAATATTCCTCTTTGTAATGCTTTTGCAGCGGGGGTTGCTGGCTTTGCGACGGATGGCTTCTCCAACTTCATAGGGAAATTGTGATCATGTACTTCTTCCAATGCCAGGTCACCCCCGCGAAACAAGTGGATTTCATTTGAATACAGCTGCACAACAAAGTAGGTGGCACGATATCTTATCAGAGCCGCAAGTTCTGCCTTCTCAAAATGGGTTCCGGTTCTGATTTTTTCGGTCACCTCAAACGGAAAAAGGACTACCTCACTTACATCTTTTGAAACATAGAAACCGATACCCTTACCCAATTTCCTTCCTGCCAGTCCCGCATCCAGTTCATACAATTTCAAAAGCAGTGTTTCCACTTCTACTGGGGAATATCCTTCAGCCATCATCCTGGCCCTTGCCCTTTCCATTGCCTGTCGGATCTTCCTTATGTTGAATAATCTTAGTGATCTGTACCGGTCGGTGGGAATGACCAATGACAGGCAAAGTCCATTTGTATACTCGGCAAGTTCATTTGGTGAATTCTTGATCATCATACTTCACTTCGCAAATCCAGGGGCCAAGGTATAGCGAAGCGGAAATTGGCCATATGACCCCCATCAGGCGAAGAGACGACTTTTTGGTCCCCAAATATGGCTTTTGGGTAAAGGGCTGGATTTGCAGTAACCAAAGTCTTCAAATACTATGACCAAGATCATGGTGTCAGTAAAGGTTCTCGCATTCCTTTGCTATGGATCTGCGGGACCAACTGTGTGAAAAATCAAGCGCTCCACAGAAGCCCTGCAAGAATCATTTCATGGATCCGCAAGGTTGCATGGTGATTGGGACTATCACCTTCTAACACAGGATTCTGGTTTGGGTAAAAGACCAAGTTGGACACTTGGTCTTTTTT
>JBDHXU010000148.1:0-7671 GCA_039810905.1 Cyclobacteriaceae bacterium
TAACCTCAAGACCTCGATGAGCCCTTCCAGCTCACTCTTTACCCCTCCTTCTCCAAAAGGGACTGCAAAGGTAATACGTGAATTGAATTATTACAAAGACCCATCTCAAGTTTCCTTGGACATAGACCGTAAAACCTCATTTTCAGGCCTTTGTAAATAAGAAAATCCTGCTCATCTTTGCAGCCCTAATTTTGAGCGACCATGAAGCGTACCTATCAACCCTCCCGCAGGAAAAGAAAAAACAAGCACGGATTTCGTGAGAGAATGGCAACGGCCAATGGACGCAGAGTTTTGGCCTCGCGCCGCAAAAAAGGTCGTAAGAAACTGACCGTTTCTGACGAAAAGACCTTCAAACACAAATAAGCCGGGATACTCACCCCAACAGGGCTTAACTTTAGCTCAAATGGGGACATTCACCTTCGGAAAAGATCAACATCTCACCCGTAAGAAAATTATTGAATTGCTATTTCAAAAAGGCAATTCCAAATCGCATTTTCCGCTTCGTGTAATCTATCTCCCGCACCCTGATCCCAATTGCAAACAACACCAGGTGCTAATCTCCGTTCCTGCCAGAACTATACGAAAGGCAGTTTCAAGGAATACCATCAAAAGGAGGATTCGTGAAGGATACCGTCTGAACAAGTCGTTACTTCAATCCAACCCACCCATTTGCGTTGCGTATATTTACATGGCCAGGGAGGTGATGCCCACACCTCCCATTCATGAAGCAGTTCGGTCCTCACTACAATGGATTCAAAGCCGATGAAAAGGAAACTGAAGATAGGTGCGCTGGCTTTACTCATTATTGCAACGGCAGCTTTCACGCGTCCGGGAGAAAGGTATTTTGAAATCGCCAAGAGCATTGACATTTTCAGTACGCTGTTCAAAGAAGTCAACAGTTACTATGTTGATGAAATCGATCCGGAAAAACTTGTCAACACCGGAATTGGAGGAATGCTGGAATCTCTGGACCCTTACACTGATTTCATCCCTGAAGAAAGTATGGAGGCCTTCAGTATTCAAACCACGGGACAATATGCAGGTATCGGCGCCCTTGTGGGACTTGTAAACAAAAGGACAGTCATTACTCATCCCTATGAGGGTTTTGCCGCCTACCGTGCAGGACTTCGTGTGGGAGATGAATTCATTTCAGTCGACGGGAAAGATGTAAAAGGAAAGCCCACCTCTGAAGTGAGCGAGAAGTTGAAGGGAAAAGCCTTCACAGAAGTGGAAGTGGTAGTCCGCCGAAACGGAAAGGACCTTACGTTCAAGTTGACCCGAGAGAAGATCAAGATCAGCAATGTCGTATATCAGGGAATTATCGCTCCGGGTATCGGGTATATCAAACTTGACGACTTCACCCCAGGGGCCGCAAAGGAGGTTGAAGAGGCCCTTGTACAATTAAAGAAACAAGGAGCAGAAAGGCTAATTCTGGATTTGCGTGACAACCCTGGTGGCCTACTTTACGAGGCCGTTAACATTGTCAATCTCTTTGTTCCAGTCGGGAAGGAAGTTGTCTCGACCAGAGGGAAAGTGCAGGAATGGAACAAGACATATTCAACTTTGAACAATGCCGTCGACACCGGGATCCCACTGGTAGTTCTGACCAGCGGAGGAAGCGCTTCTGCCTCAGAAATTGTTGCCGGTTCCTTGCAGGATTATGACAGAGCAGTTCTTGTAGGTCAGAAGACTTTTGGGAAAGGACTCGTTCAGGTAACAAGACCATTGTCTTATAATACACAACTGAAAGTTACTACTGCCAAATACTACATCCCCAGTGGCCGCTGCATTCAGGCCATTGATTACAGCCATCGGAAGGGGGACGGTACAGTTGAAAAAGTCGCCGATTCACTCAAATCGTCATTCAAAACGAAAAGTGGACGTAAGGTATTTGATGGCGGTGGACTTGATCCGGACATTTTGGTTAAAGAAGAGCATCCCGGATCGGTGGTCGTTACACTGGCCCGAACCGGTTATTTGTTTGACTTTGCCACGAAATATTGTAACGAGCACACAACCCCTGCCGATATCAGAAACTTTCGTCTCAGCGATACTGACTATGGACAATTTTCACAATGGTTGCAGGATCAGAACTTTACTTTCTCCACTCAGCTCGAAAAGGTAACACGTGATTTTGAAGAGGCCGCATCAAAGGAACCTAATCATACTGAATTGCAAAAAGGTATTGACCAGATACGGGCGACCATAAAGGATAACAAGGCAAATTACATGACCAAGTTCCGAAGCGAGATTCAACCGATTCTGGAATCAGAAATTGGATTTCACTATATGTTGAACGAGGGTAGGGTTGAATCATCCCTTGACCATGATTTGGAAGTAAAAGAGGCCGTTAAGATTCTGAATAATCTGCAGGCTTATCAAAAATTGCTGTTGCCGCATTAATGGCGCTCATCCTTAGTATTGAAACCTCAACAGCCAGTTGCTCGGTGGCACTTCACCATCAGGGTAGACTCCTGGCGGTTTCAGTACTCCATGCGCCCAATACTGCAGCCTCTCACCTTACGGGAATGATAGATGAGGTGATGCTTGCATCGTCTCATGCGATGAAAGAACTGGCCGGTGTGGCTGTGTCCGGAGGCCCGGGTTCCTATACAGGTCTTAGGATTGGCACTTCAACAGCAAAGGGAATTTGCTTCGGTCTTCGTATACCACTTCTTGCGATAGGTTCTTTGAGAATTTTGGCCTTGCAAGCGCCCCATGATTATGACCTTGTTTGCCCAATGATAGATGCCCGTCGAATGGAAGTTTATTGCAGCCTCTTTGACAACAGGATGACTGAGATTCTATCCCCACACGCCCGGATCATAGAAAGGGATAGCTTCAGGGATGAGTTGGATCGACATATGATTCATTTCATTGGTGACGGAGCCGCCAAGTGCAGTGTAATTATCCGGCATCCAAATGCCCGGTTCAGCAGTGGACGGGTGGACAGGGCAGCCGCGATGGGCGAAGAAGCATATCGGAAATTCGTTGCCGGCGAAACAGAAAACCTTGGCTTCTATGAGCCTTTTTACTTGAAAGAATTCGTTGCAAAAACCAAATCAGCCTGATTCCTGTTATAGGGAAAATCCATGGAAGAGCCACGCATTGTTAATCGAGTTGCCAATAGCACACTGGTCACCCTCAATCTCGAAGATTACCTCCCCAATGCGCCCACTGCCACTGTTGACCTCAAACAAGTCCTTTTCCAGGAACTTATTCTCAAAGAGAAAGATCTTAGAGATTTCATTAAAACACACGATTGGAGCCAATACTCGGGGAAGAATGTAAATGTTTACTGCTCTGTTGATGTTATCGTTCCCACCTGGGCATACATGCTCGTGGGAATTTCGCTTCAGCCATTTGCAAGGCAAGTGTTCTATGGAACAAAGGATTCCATGCACGAGCAACTTCTCAAGGAAGCGCTTGACAAACTGAACTGGGAGCAATTTCGCGATGCAAAGGTGGTAATTAAAGGTTGCAGTGACGTGCATGTTCCGGAGTCTGCCTATCTGGAAGTTGCCACCCGGCTCCGCCCCATAGCATCAAGCATCATGTACGGTGAACCCTGCAGTACCGTACCCCTTTACAAAAGAAACCGTTCCGGTGACTGAGCCGGTCATATTTTTTGACGGTGTATGTAATCTCTGTAACGGGTTCGTGCAATTCATCATACGAAGAGACAACCGATGCGCATTCAGGTTCGCTTCACTTCAATCTGAAGCGGCTGCAAGGCTCCTTTCTCCATCGGCTCTTTCGAACGACCGAAGGTTGTCGTCAGTCATACTGTTGGTGGGAAGCCAAATCTATTTTAAATCAGAAGCAGTACTGCAGATCGCCAGAAGGCTTGGAGGCGGATGGAAATTCCTCCTTATTTTTTATGCCCTCCCCCGGCCATTGAGGGACCTGCTCTATGATGCAGTGGCTTATAATCGTTATCGTTTATTTGGAAAACGAAATCAATGCATGATTCCAACACCTGAACTGCAGCACAAATTTATTGAGGCTTAGCCTTCGAATTCCTTTATTTTTGCGTCATGAAGTTTAACCGGAAGAAATACTCCGACGATCAGCTTGCAGTGCTGTATACTGAATTGATCAGACCAAGGATGATCGAAGAAAAAATGCTGATTCTCCTTCGGCAGAACAAAATCAGCAAATGGTTCAGTGGCATCGGACAGGAAGCAATTGCCGTAGGGATTACGCAGGCACTCGATTCTGACGAATATATTCTTCCCATGCACCGCAATCTCGGCGTCTTCACTGGAAGAAAACTTCCATTTGCCAGGCTTTTTGCCCAATGGCAGGGCACACTCATGGGGTACACCAAAGGCCGTGACCGTTCATTTCACTTTGGTACTAATGAGCACCACATCGTGGGAATGATTTCACATCTGGGACCTCAAAACGGAGTTGCAGACGGAATCGCACTGGCGGACAAATTGAAACAGAATAACAAAGTAACGGTGGTATTTAATGGAGATGGAGGCACAAGCGAAGGCGACTTCCACGAAGCTGTCAATGTGGCTGCAGTGTGGGATTTACCGGTGATCTTCGTTATTGAGAACAATGGTTATGGGTTGTCCACGCCTGGCAAAGAACAGTTCAGATGCAGACAATTTGTCGACAAGGCTATCGGTTATGGAATCGAAGGCATTCAGGTGGACGGCAACAACATACTTGAAGTATACGACACGGTAAAGACTCTCGCCACCAAGCTCAGGGAAGTACCGCGCCCCGTTATTCTCGAATGCCTAACATTCAGGATGAGAGGGCATGAAGAGGCTTCGGGGATCAAGTATGTTCCCAAATCCCTTCTCGATGAGTGGTCAAGAAAAGATCCCGTGACCAACTTCGAAAATTTTCTACTCAAGGAAGAGATACTCGATAAGAAGAAAATCGAGAATATAAGAGGCGCCATCAAAGAGGAAATTGAGATTGGCCTTGCTGAGGCATTCAAGGAGACGCACCCAGAACCGGATACCGAATTGGAATTATCCGATGTCTATGCTCCTTATCACCCTCAGATTGTCCGCCCTTCTTCTGAAAGGACTTCCGAAAAAAGATTCATCGATGCCATCAGTGACGGCTTGCGCCAAAGCATGGATCGTTACAGCCAGTTGGTTTTGATGGGTCAGGATATTGCAGAGTATGGGGGTGTATTCAAGATTACGGAAGGTTTTGTGGAGAGGTTTGGAAAGGAAAGAGTTCGCAATACTCCTATTTGTGAATCAGCCATTGTGGGTGCAGGCCTCGGACTGTCCATTAAGGGAATGAAGGCGATGGTGGAAATGCAGTTCGCTGATTTCGTCACAGAGGGCTTCAATCAGATTGTAAACAACCTGGCCAAAGCGCATTGGCGCTGGGGGCAGAAGGCCGACGTAGTGATCAGAATGCCGACAGGCGCCGGCACAGCGGCAGGTCCTTTCCATTCTCAAAGTAACGAAGCATGGTTCTTCCATACGCCAGGATTAAAAATTGTCTATCCTTCAAATCCGTACGATGCCAAGGGCCTTTTGTGTGCAGCAATTGAGGACCCCAATCCATACCTATATTTTGAACACAAACTATTGTACCGCTCAGTCAAAGATGTTATCCCTGACGATTACTACACCGTTGAAATAGGCAAAGCAAACCTGGTGGCAGAGGGAAATGATCTGTCTATCATCACCTACGGAATGGGTGTACACTGGGCAAAAGAGGCAGCGCGGGCAATGGGAGTTCATGCCGACATTCTTGATCTTCGCACGTTGCTTCCATGGGATTGCGAGGCAGTTGCCGCTACGGTCAAAAGGACCAACCGCGTGCTCATTGTTCATGAAGATACTTTGACGGGCGGGATTGGCGCCGAAATAGGAGCATGGATTGGTGAACATTGCTTCCAACACCTTGATGCACCTGTATTGCGTCTTGGATCATTGGATACCCCCATCCCATTTGCTCCAACGCTGGAAAATAATTTTCTGCCGAAAGAAAGAATCCGCGTCAAGATCGAAGAGCTTTTGAAGTACTGACGCTCACCTGACCAGAAGAATCAAGGTTGTCCCTGATAACCCAAATCTTTCATTTTGACTATCTTAGCCTGTTTTCACATGAATTGAACCATTCCAATACCATACGGCAACCTGGAATTTCAGCCTATCTAATAATGGGTTTTTTGTTTTTGGTTGTCACGAGTGAAGCATGGGCACAAAACACAAAGGGTGACCGACCGATAAACAATCAAAGGCAAGTCAGGGAAACCAGATCTAAATCTGTCAAGAAAAAAGAAAGAGGAGGTACTCGTGACATTGCAGGCCGTAGATTGCGAACCAAAGACAAGTCCTCTGCAAACCGAGCCAACTTCAAATATCCGCAGCCTTCGCCCTACTCTTCCAAGGTAGTTAAGTCAGGTGAGCGTGCGGCCAAGCCTACAGGCAGGGTATTTACAAGGTCTCCAAGGGAAAGTAAGACGAGGGCTTGGAAAGGCGACGTTTCAGGATATCGAATCCGGCGGGTTCAGCCTGGCAAATCTGAGGCCGCCAGGCATAATGTATACCCTCAAAAGGGACCTTACCAGCGGTTTGCTAGAAAACGGGAAAAAGAGAAACCACCCTCTTATGCCCGGACAATAAAAGGAGAACGATTTGTAAAACATGAACCTCGCGTGGAGGAGCGGGCATGGATCGGTGGCACGGACAAGGGCCCAATCAAAAACAAAAGCATCAGTGCCAAGCAACACAAAGTCTATTCTCAGGAAGGTCCCTACGTAAGTTACTACAACCGAAAGTCAAGAAAAGGAGAAAAGGCAGTGTCAAATTACGAAGAGGTTTCTTCGATAAAGAAATACTCTGCAACACCTCGTTCAAAGGCAGCAAAGCGGAAAGTTTATCCCGCATCCAAATCAAAAAGTTATGTTCAGCATGGGAGACGAAATGTTTATTGGGGAAAGATTCAAAGAAAGGAGAGACCAGTAATGACGGATCTTACAGGAGGTCCGCTTCGGACGCGAAACTACCGTTCACCTCGGGCTGGACTTGTAGGAAGGGATACGCTTGAATTCTTTGGCAGGAAACCAATGCCAGATGGCTCTGCCCGGACCTCTGAAGTGCGCTACTCAAAGAATTACAAGAAGGGTGAAAAAAGCTGGTCAGGAGATATTTCCGGTTATCGGCTGAAGAAGGGAACTTCCTCCAAGACATCTAATGGATTTCTGTTTCCCAAAAAGAATATACCCAAACCAGGCGTCGCAGGAACTCCGTTGTCGACGCGGCACGGCAAATCCAGATCCAAACAAGGTCAACAAGCTCAACTCAACCCAATTCCATCTGGTGCGCCGGGGGGTCTGCTTAGCGGAAAAGGACATGGCATCAAGAAACAAAAAGGAGGTGGTTCCATTTCTGCAGGATGGAATAACAAGGGTAATCCTCTTGAAGGCAAAGCTCCTGGTATTGGCGCAGCAGGTATTGCCGGATATAAAGGAAACGCGCAGGTTAGCGCAGGTTTCTCAACAGAGGGGCCAGGTGATCAGGGGAAAATCCGGAGAAAGGACCTCCGCCGCCCTCAAAAGCATGGCGAGGATTACAAAGGTTTCATCAAAGGAGCCCCTTCAGGATTTGAAAGCAAAGGTTCCGGCTTTAGCGGAAACATTCGTCGGCGTGATCTGAACAAGCCGCAAAAGAACGGCGTAGA
>JBDHXU010000149.1:0-7574 GCA_039810905.1 Cyclobacteriaceae bacterium
TCTTTACACCTATTTTTGGGCTGTTTTCCTAAATAAAAAAGCATGGCTGAAATTGTCCTGATGCCCAAGATGAGCGACACGATGACCGAAGGGGTGATCGCCAAGTGGCATAAGAAGGTTGGTGATACGGTGAAGTCCGGGGAACTGATGGCAGAAATTGAAACGGACAAGGCTACGATGGACTATGAGTCCTTCAACAGCGGGGTAGTACTCTACCTCGGCGCGCAGGAGGGCCAGGCTGTGAAGATTAATGATGTGCTGGCTATTGTAGGGAAAGCTGGGGAAGACTTTAGTGCCTTACTTGCTGGCGCAAAATCAGCAGCCTCTGCCGGCGGTAAGACTGAAACCAAAGCTGCACCTGCCACAGCGGTGGCTGAAGCCGCACCTGCCATCGACACCAGTGGCATCAAGGCCGAAATCGTACTCATGCCCAAGATGAGTGATACCATGACGGAGGGTGTGATAGCGGCATGGCATAAAAAGGTTGGTGATGCAGTAAAGTCAGGTGAACTGCTTGCCGAAGTGGAAACCGACAAGGCTACAATGGAATATGAGTCCTACAACACAGGAACATTGCTATATATCGGTGCAAAAGAAAAAGAGGCCGTTGCCGTAAATGGCGTACTGGCCATCATCGGCGATAAGAATGCAGACTGGCAGACACTTCTGAAAGCTCACCAGGCCAAGGGATCGGGAACAGTGACAGCACCCAAAGCAACTGCTACGCCTGCAGCACAGACTGCCGAGCCTGCTAAAGCGGAAGTCTCCTCGTCCAATGGAAGAGTGAAAGCTTCCCCGCTGGCGCGTAAGATGGCCAGGGACCTTGGATATGATATTAGCAGGATTCAGGGCACCGGAGACCACGGCAGGATTACCAAGCGCGATATCGAGAACTACAAACCTTCGACTGCTCCAGCCACTTCAACTTCAGCAAAAGCAACTGCACCCGGCAAGACCGAGAAGCCGGTGGTTCTTCCTGCTGTAGTAGGGAAGGAAAGCTTTGAAGAAATACCGGTATCCCAGATGCGGAAGACGATCGCCCGCCGTCTTTCAGAGAGCAAGTTCAGTGCACCCCACTTCTATCTTACCATGGAGATCAACATGGACAAGGCTGTGGAGGCAAGAAAGAGTATCAACGAGATCGCACCGGTTAAGATATCGTATAACGACATGGTGATCAAGGCCGTGGCTGCTGCCCTTCGTCAGCACCCGGACGTGAATGTGAGTTGGCTGGGTGACAAGATGAGGAAGAACCATCATATTCATATCGGTGTGGCTGTAGCGGTACAAGATGGGTTGCTGGTACCTGTTGTCAGGTTTGCCGATAACAAATCTCTTTCACACATCGCAGTGGAAGTAAAAGAATTGGCACAGAAAGCACATGATAAAAAGCTCCAGCCCAGCGACTGGGAAGGAAGTACCTTCACGATTTCCAATCTTGGCATGTTTGGGATTGAAGAATTCACCGCGATCATCAATCCACCAGATGCCTGCATATTGGCTGTAGGAGGCATCAAAGAAACGCCCATCGTTAAAAATGGACAAGTAGTTCCGGGTAATGTGATGAAGGTAACCATGTCGTGCGACCACCGCGCGGTGGATGGTGCTGTCGGTTCAGCATTCCTGAAGACCCTGAAGGGCCTGCTGGAAGATCCGGTGAGAATACTGGTTTAGTTTCTGGTTTCTGGTTTCTAGTTTTGAAAAACGCGATACATTCAACCACCATACTGGCTGTTATGCATAATGGCCACGTCGCTATTGGAGGAGATGGTCAGGCGACCATGGGCAATACTATTGCGAAGAGCAATGTTCGTAAGATTCGCAAACTGCAGGAGGGTAAGATTGTCGTAGGATTCGCCGGGTCCACTGCTGATGCTTTTACTTTGCTGGATCGTTTTGATGAGAAGTTGAGCGCCTACGGCGGCAACATGAAGCGGGCTGCCATTGAACTGGCTAAAGACTGGAGAACGGACCGGTTTCTGCGCAGACTCGAAGCCATGCTCATCACAGCGAGCAAAGAGGAACTCCTGATGGTCTCCGGAACCGGTGATGTGATAGAACCGGATCACCAGGTAGCAGCCATAGGCTCTGGAGCCATGTATGCCCAATCAGCTGCGTTAGCCATGAAGAAATTCGCACCCCAGCTGAGTGCAGAAGAAATGGTACGGGAGAGCCTTCACATCGCTGCAGACATCTGCATCTACACCAATCACAATCTGATTGTAGAAAAAGTAGGCTGAGGTTCATGCCTTTTCAATGGCCTCCCTGATTACGGAACAGGCCTCGTCAATCTCTTCGTTGGAAATCGTGAGTGGAGGAGCTATCCTGAAACTGTTCGGATGTGAAAGGAACCAGTAACAAATCACCCCTCGCGCCTTCGCATAGTTGACGATTCTGTTCACCTTGTCTGCTGAATCAAAATCCACCGCGAACATCAACCCGATGCGCCTGATCTCCCTGACCAGGGGATGCTTCAGATGCGCTTCAATTCTTGCCCCCTTTGACTCTACTGAAGCGAGGAGATTTTCATTTTCGATTACTTCCAGTGTGGCAAGGGCTGAAGCACAGCACACCGGGTTCCCGCCAAATGTGGTGATATGTCCCAGCATCGGATCATGCGTCAAAGTGCGCATGTTTTCCTCTGAGGAGATGAATGCGCCAATGGGCAATCCTCCACCGAAGGCCTTGGCGATGGTGAGGATATCAGGAACAATCCCGAAGCGTTCGAATGCAAAGAGTTTTCCTGTCCTTCCCATGCCGCATTGGATTTCGTCCAGTATCAGCAACGTGCCTGTCTCTGTGCATCGCTTGCGTAATGCCTGCATATAATCGTGATGCGGAATCCTCACCCCGGCATCGCCCTGAATGGTCTCCATGATGACGCAGGCGGTTGCGGTAGTAATTTCCTTCAGATCCTCCATCCGGTTAAAGTCAATAAAGCGGATGTCCGGCAGTAATGGACGGAAGGCATTCTTTTTTACTTCATTTCCAGAAACGCTCAATGATCCATGCGTACTTCCGTGGTATGACTTACGGCACGAGATAATTTCCGTCCTTCCTGTAATCCGCTTCGCCAGTTTGAGGGCGCCCTCATTGGCTTCTGTTCCGGAGTTTACAAAATAGCTGCAGTTCAGGGAAGTGGGGAGCAGTGAGGCTAGTTTGGCAGCCAGCCGGTTGGAAGGTCCCTGGATGTATTCGCCGTATGCCATCACATGCAGATGACGTTCAGCCTGATCCTGTATGGCCTTTACTACATGGGGATGGCAATGGCCAATGTTATTCACTGATATACCCGAAATGAGATCAAAGTATCGTTTGCCCGAAGGCTCATATAAGAATGTGCCCTTCGCCCGATGTACTGGTATGAGGAATGGCCCGGGAGAGGTTTGCGCGAGGCGGTGGAGAAATACTTCTTCGCTAAATGATTTGTCGCTGTTCAAGGGATCAATGGATAGTGACAAATATTCTCAGTTTTCCTGACACAAAAAAGGAAGGCCCCCGCAGGAAACCCGCGGAGGCCTATCACTAAACACCCCTTGTCTTTATCAATCGGTATTGGCTGCACTTGGTCCGTCGGTCTCAGCCATAGCCTTGGATTTCGATTTGCGAGAAAGGCCTGCAAACATTGAATTCTTCGGTTTGGCGTTCCGCTTCTTGTGAAGGGCATAGCAGGTCTTTCCGGAATTCTTGTGAACATTAGCCGTATACTTCGGTTTGTCGAAGCGTGCATTATACCCGGGACGCTTTTGTGCTTCAGCTACCTGGGAAAACAACACACATACCAGGACTGAAGTGACGAAGATGACCACCTGCGCCAGGCGACCTCTTACGTTCATATTTACCACCATCTTCATATCCCTTCCGCATTATTGATGAATCAAATGTCGGTGGGTACTTCTTTTGGATTATTCAAAAAATGACCTAAACCCTACATCAGTAAATTATCTTCAAATTCCATGCACCATTGAGGCTATAAGGGACCCAGAATAAGCTAAGTGATTGATTTGCAGTAATGTAAGCTATCACCGAAACTGGGTAGCTGCTTTAATGGTTTGCCTCCCTATCCTGACAAAGAGTGGCCGGGTAAGCGCAAACTGACTCATTTTCTTACACGAGGGGTTACCTGAGGGGGTCCTCCAAAATGCAGTATTCTTTTGCGTTCTTGCGCCATGCTGTCGAGAGGTGTACGTTTTATGTTGTTGGCCACCTTCTTCTTCGCCATGATGAATACGGCGGTGAAGTTCCTGGATCATATTCCTGCCGTAGAGATTGCACTTCTGCGTTCGGCGGTATCTCTTGCTGTGGCCCTTGCGTTGGTTAAGGTTAATGAAGTGCCACTGCCCGGTAACAACAAAAAGGCGCTGTTGCTGCGGGGACTATTTGGATCTAGTTCGCTGGTATTGTACTTCATCACGTTACAGCATATGCCGTTGGCGACGGCCGTTACCCTCCAGTACCTGTCGCCCATTTTCACCGCGATCATGGGTATCTGGATGGTGCGAGAGCCGGTTCGCCCGCTTCAATGGTTGTTCTTTGCCATTTCCTTTCTGGGTGTGATGATGGTGCAGGGATTCGACAGGAGGATTGAGCCTATGTACGTCCTGCTGGGTGTGGGTTCTTCCCTGTTTGCAGGTCTGGCCTACAATACCATCCGGCAGTTAAAGCAGACGGAGCATCCGCTGATCATAACTTTTTATTTCCCCCTCGTGTCACTTCCCATCACTTTGCTTGCCATGAACGGTGTAAACTGGGTCAGCCCGCATTGGCTTGACTGGCCGGTATTGATCTTCATTGGACTTACGGCTCAGATTGCCCAGTACTTCATGACAAGATCTTATCAGTCGGATGAGCTATCCAAAGTCGCCAGCCTCAAGTATATCGGAATCGTCTATGCTCTACTGTTCGGATACTTCTTCTTCGGGGAGACCTTCAGTCTGGCTGCGCACCTGGGCATGCTGATTGTGCTGGCAGGCGTAATCCTGAACATTGGGTACAAGCACAGGGTAGAGGCCCAGGAAACAAAAAGGGCGACTGTGAAGCCGCCCTTTGATGTTCAGTGATTCAGTAATCAGAGTTTGGCAAGCTCCTGCACCAAATCAATCAGTTTGCAGGAATAGCCCCACTCATTATCGTACCAGGATACCACTTTTACGAATGAGTCGTTCAAGGCGATGCCGGCCTTCGCATCGAAGATCGAAGTGCGGGGATCGCTGAGGAAATCCTGTGATACAACGTCATCTTCAGTATAGCCGAGGATGCCTTTCAGTTCGCCTTCAGAAGCTTCCTTCATGGCGGCTTTGATCTGATCGTAAGAAGCAGGCTTGGCGAGACGCACGGTGAGGTCTACAACAGACACGTCAGCTACAGGGACGCGGAAGCTCATACCCGTGAGTTTGCCTTTCAGTTCGGGGATGACCAAAGCAACGGCTTTGGCTGCTCCGGTGGAGGAGGGGATGATATTCTGGTAAGCGCCGCGGCCGCCTCTCCAGTCCTTTGCTGAAGGTCCGTCCACCGTCTTTTGTGTTGCCGTTACGGCGTGCACGGTGCTCATAAGACCTTCAAGGATGCCGAACTTGTCGTTGAGCACCTTGGCCACAGGAGCAAGGCAGTTTGTAGTGCAAGAGGCATTAGAGACGATCGTGTGTTCTTTGCTCAGTTTCTTGTGGTTAACACCCATTACGAAAGTAGGGGTGTCATCTTTTGCGGGAGCTGACATCACCACCTTCTTTGCGCCTGCAGCGATATGTTTGCCTGCAGTCTCTTTGGTAAGGAACAAGCCTGTGGACTCGACCACGATTTCAGCGCCCACTTCACCCCATTTCAGGTTGGCGGGGTCTTTTTCAGCTGTTACGCGGATGGTTTTACCGTTGACCACCAGGTGGCCTCCCTTAACTTCGACGGAGCCGTCAAATTTCCTGTGGGTGGAGTCATACTTGAGCATATAGGCCATGTATTCCGGATCCACCAGATCATTGATCCCTACTACTTCGATATCCTTGCGGCCTACGGCGGCACGGAAAGCGAGTCGGCCGATGCGGCCAAAACCGTTGATGCCAATTTTTGTCATGTTCGTAAGTGTTTAGAATTTACGGGCAGTAAAAATAGAGGACTGGGGCCCCAAAACAAATGATTAATGTTAGGCATTGGTTAAAAAAGGGAAGGGGGCTATTTGGGTAATAACGGGGAGATTCTATCTTTGCGGCTCGTTTTAAGGATGGTCCGTTCGTCTAGGGGTTAGGACACAAGATTTTCATTCTTGTAACACGGGTTCGATTCCCGTACGGACTACGCTAAAGTAGACCCTGAAGCACGCGCTTCTGGGTCTTTTTTTTAAGAACGGTTTCAAGCGTTGCTTCAGGGTCACTTTAGCGTGGTGAAGCGATCGCACGGTATAGTGACCGCCAGGTCTTCTGTGCCGGAGATCTGATTTTACCGTTGACGGCAATCACACAGGCGATCAGCTTTTATCGAACGTATGATGCAATGATTTGAGGATGGGGGGTGCTATCCACTCTCCTTTTTATTCTTAGAAGTTTTGGCGTCATCCTTACCATTTATCTTGCGATCAGTTTATTAAGAAATGAAAGATTAGCAGTTGTTTGATAAGTGCAAATCATGCCAAGTATCCTTTCCAAGCTTTGATAGCCGCATAAAGATGGACTAATACTCGGTTTTATTAATTTTATAGAAAGGATCTCAGGGTGAAGCGGGCACAGTAAAGTAGTACACCAGATTGACTGTTATATACCGTTGGATGAAGGCAGCTTTGTTCGTTACTTCTATTATTTCATTTCTCGGGTTGGTTTTCTGCAGTCATCAAAAGCCTCCGGCGTCGGCTAATTTGCAAACGGATAGTCTTTCCAAATACTGCAAATTCAGTCATTTGACATCTTTTTCATTATCGAAAGACTTGGAGAATGATACGACACTTTTCGCCTTAGATTCGGTGCAAAGAGTAAAACTGACAGACAATCTTTATCCGGTTAAGTTGGTGAAACCTTATTACTCAGCATATTTCTACAGTTATCAAGGGACAATTGATGGTACAAGATATATGGTCGTGTATCTTACTGCTGATGATTATCAATCCTTAGTTCTATTGTCGGTTCGGGACAAGGTTATTGATCAATTAAATCTGGCAGGTGGCATATGTTCGGGACCAATCCCTGGAAAATTTGAGGAACTGAAGTATTGTCCGGTTCGTACCTCTAGGATAGTGAATGATTCCATTGTTTCAATTTCGTTAGTGGCAAAAGTAGTATATAGCGCTCAGTACAAATCCAATGCTACGGTAGATTCATTGTCTGATATATTTCTGAGAACAAAGGAAGGATTATTCATTCTGGTTAAGCATGATAGTATCAGATACTAGTTTGTAGTAAACCAGATTGTCTGCTTTTCTCCTGACAGGATCTCAGTTCCTGATTTTCAGCACAGGAAGTGTAGTTGTCTGAACTGTGATTTTCGTATGATTTTTGTGATGATGTGATTTAGTGGTCCATTGATTTTGTCTGGAAAACCAGATTGTATTTGCGCATGTGAAAGCTTTAGTATTGCCGGAGGATCATCCTGTG
>JBDHXU010000150.1:0-7495 GCA_039810905.1 Cyclobacteriaceae bacterium
ATCATCATGTCCAGACCCTACATTCTCGCAGAGTGCCATTGGAAGACAGTCAAAGATGCCACCTATGATCTTGCCATACTTCCCTGGGGAGCAACAGAGGCACACAACTATCATCTGCCCTATGGAACAGACATCGTCGAGGCGGAGGAGATAGCAGCCGAGTCGGCGCGGAGGGCATGGGAAAAAGGAGCCAGGCTGGTGGTCCTGCCGGCAATTCCATTCGGGGTCAATACGGGTCAGTGGGATGTAAAGCTCGACATCAACATGAACCCAAGTACACAAATGGCGGTTCTGAGGGATATTGTTGAGGTTTTGGACCGCCAGGGCATCCATAAGCTGATCATATTGAACAGCCACGGAGGCAATGATTTCAGGACCATGATCCGGGAATTGGGGTTAAAATTCCCCCGGATGTCACTGTTTCAGTGCAACTGGTTCCAGTCCGTGGACCAGTCCAAATACTTTACCAACAAGGATGACCATGCCGGTGAGATGGAGACGAGCGTGATGATGCATCTAAGGCCGGCGTGGGTATTGCCACTTAAGGAGGCAGGAGAAGGGAAAGGCCTTAAATACGCATTCCCAGCCATACGTGAAGGCTGGGCCTGGGCTGAACGAAAGTGGACTCAGGTAACAAAAGACACCGGCGTCGGGAATCCCGCGGAAGCCAGTGAGTCAAAAGGCGTGACCTACCTGGAAGAGGTCAATCAAAAGGTTTCAGCTTTCTTTTATGAGGTGGCAACAACCCCGCCTGAGCGATTTTACAGTTGATAAAGAAGTATGAGATGGATGGAGGCATTGAGACAAGATATTGATGCCGGGCAGTACAAGCTGGACGCCCACTCCGCTGACTCCACAGGCAGTGGACCTCAGTCATGGATAAGGATTTTCAACCTGATCAGCCTGGACGTGGCGATCGGGTCGGTTGCCAGTGCCATAATGTTTGCTCATTTGCTGGAAGTCACGGTGTTGCCTTATGCCTATGCAGCGCTGGGTCTTACGGTATGGATTATCTACACTGCGGATCACCTCCTGGATGCATGGTCGATAAGTGGTAAAGCGATAAGTACCCGGCACGCATTTCACCAACGTCATTTTGCACTGTTGCTTTTTCTGATGTTGACTGCTTCCTGTGCAGTACTTCTCCTTATCACAATGATACGAAGACCGGTTTTGGAATCAGGCCTGTGGTTGTCGGCAGTCGTGGTCTTGTATCTCATCATTCAGCGCAAGCTTACGCCGCTGAAGGAATTTGCGGTTGGAATAATTTATTCTGCCGGTGTCTTGCTCCCTTCTTTGTCGCAAACCTCAGCTGCACCGGGACCAGAATTGATTTGGATCGTGGCCATCTTCACATGCACTACTTTTCTGAACCTGATCTTGTTTTCATGGTTTGGGATGAATGAAGATGAAATGCAGCAGCAACACTCTATCGCATTGTCGCTTGGCTTCGGGCGTACGCGTACACTCCTGCTTGTCTTTTTCGTTGTTCAATTCAGCATGATTGTGGGGGCAATGATCTCCGGAACCGACAGGATTTCCGTTGGAATTCTGCTGTCCATGAACGCTGTCCTGTTCCTGATCTTTGCCTTTCCCGAGTGGTTCAATGTAGGGGAGCGATATCGTTTGGCCGGTGATGCCGTGTTCCTGATACCACTTATTTCTGCGTTTTTGGCATGATTTCGGGAGATTTTGACCGGTTGGCCGGCATTTATGACTGGCTGGCCTGGCGGGTCTACGGCTCTGCTATCCGCAAGGCCCAAACATGTTTTCTGCATACAATACCTGACAACTCCCGTGTGCTGGTATTGGGTGGAGGTACAGGCTGGTGGCTTCCATATTTGTTGGAAGAGAAGAAGAATATCCAACTGCTTTATGTGGACCCTTCGGAGCAGATGATTCGGCGCGCCAGAAAGCACTCCGGGAGTTTATCTGCGATTGAATTCATTCCAGGCACCATCGAAGCAGTTCCCGACTCCCGGAAGTTTGATGCAGTAATCACATTCTTCTTCTTTGATCTTTTCGAAGGTGAAGTTTTGGAAGATCAAATGAATCTCATCAGGGAGCATCTGGATTCTGAAACCATCTGGCTTGTTGCAGATTTTACCGACAAACAAATCTGGCATCGTATGCTATTGGGCATCATGTATGGATTCTTCCGCCTGTTCGCCGGGCTCAAAACGAAGAGACTTCCCAGCTGGGAAGAATCATTCAGTAGACATGTTATTGTGCAACACTCAGCTCAATTCTATGGCTCCTTCATCAGGAGCCTTTCGGGTAGGCTGAAGTCTTACCAGCCTATGCCGTAATCTTCGCCGTGGTTGCTTGAGCCGCCCCAGAACGAGCCGTGCTTCCAGTCGAACCATATCGCGTTGACAGGGCCGCTGGTACGATCCTCATAACTGAGTTTGTATCCCATGCGGCTGAGTTCCTTTCTCACCCAGGGAGGCATGGCGCTGTTCAGCGTCATCGCACCGGGGCGTTTTTCGTGATCGCCGAAACTGGAATACATCTGAAAGGTCTTGAAGCTCGGAGCCTCTGTGGCTTCCTGAACGGTCATCCCAAACTCCACCATGTTCAGGAAGAATTGGATGAGGAGTTGATCCTGCTCATCGCCGGCCTGCTTGGCAAATGAAATGTAAGGCCTGCCGTCTTTGAGCGCCATGCTGGGTGTAAGTGTAACGCGCGGTCTCTTGCCTGGCTCCAGCACATTGAAAGGATTCTCCTTCGGGTCCAGCACAAATGACTGCATGCGCTGGCTCATACCCACACCGGAATTACCGGCAATGCATGCAGGTACCCATCCGCCGCTGGGTGTAATGGAAACAACCCATCCTTCTGCATCGGCAGTTTCAACTGATGTGGTGCCAGCGGTGAATGCTTCGAGATACTGTTCATCCAGCGGCTTGCTCTGCGATGCCTGCGATGAACCCCAAGTCTTGAGGAGATCGAGATAAGGATTTTGTTTTCCTTCGAAAGGGTATGGATCGCCCGGTCCGACTCTAGGATCGTTCCTGTCCCAGTTGATCAGTTTGCTGCGCTCCTTCGCATACTCTTTTGACATCAGACCTTTGATCGGCTCTTCCGGAGCGAAGGCAGGATCACCATAATAGAAATCGCGATCTGCAAAAGCGAGATTCATCGCCTGATATAAGGTATGGATATAACGAGCGGAGTTGTAACCCATGCTCTTCAGGTCGAAGTTCTCGAGGATGTTCAGCGTCTGCAGCATCACAGGCCCTTGCGTCCATTGCTGAAGTTTATACACATCGATCCCACGATAGTTCGTCATTAAAGGTTCTTCGATCTTTACCTTCCAGTTGGCGAGGTCGGCCTCTGTGAACAAGCCCCCCTGTTCGCGGTTTCCGCGAACAATCTCCTTCGCGATGTCGCCCTTGTAAAAGCGGTCATATGCCGCATAAATGGCCTCTTTTCGGCCTTTTCCCTTCTTCAAGGCCTGCTGTTCGGCCTCTACCATTTTCTGGAGGGTATTGTACAGGTCCTGCTGCACGAAGATCTCCCCGGCATCCGGGGCTTCGCGCTTTTCACCCAGGTGTGTGAGGAAGACTTTCTTGGAGTAGGGCCATTTCTTGATTTCTTCTTTTCCTCTTTCAATGGAGTTTGCAGTCTGCGCTTCAATGGGATATCCCTGTGCCATTTCCATGGCAGGTGCGAGTACATCTTTCAAACTCATCGTACCGTATTCTGCCAGCATCGTCAGCAATCCTCCGGGGGTTCCAGGAGTGACCGCTGCCAGCGGTCCGAATTGAGGGGGGTATTTGAATCCCTGGCTCTTGTAATATTCGACAGTGGCACCGCTGGGCGCAACGCCCAGCGCATTGATGGCAATCACCTTCTTTAGTTTGGGATGGTAAATCAGCGCCTGCGTTTCTCCGCCCCAGCTCAACACGTCCCACATCGTACACGTGCAGGCCAGCATTGCGCAGGCAGCATCAACTGCGTTTCCTCCTTTTGAAAAGATCATCGCGCCTGAGGCCGCAGCGAGCGGCTTTCCGGTCACGGCCATCCAGTGCTTTCCGTGCAGCGGAGGTTTCTGGGTGAGGACCGGGAGATTGTTGAACTCCTGCGCCATTGCAGAGCTGCAGATCGTGAGCACAAGGACCGTCAATGTTTTTTTCATAGCCTGAAGGTTGGTTATCAAATATAAGAACTGACCCATAAGAGCTGCTATTCCTTTTTGGTTTACGGAGGGAAATCGTGATGGATAATATGTCCATGTCGATTTACCCAAAAGTGGTAAGTTTGAATCCACCGTCAAGCGACTTTTAATTCCATTGTTATGCTTCATGAATTACAGGCAGCAACCACGCATTTGCTCGGCCACGGAATAGTTGAACCTGAAATAGGAGTGATCCTGGGAACAGGTTTGGGCAACAGGTTTGTGAAGGAGATCAAGAACCCGATCACGATTCACTACAATTCCATACCCCATTTTCCTATTGCTACTGTGGAGCATCACAAGGGGAAACTGGTCTATGGCACGATGAAGGGCAAGAAGATCATCGCCATGCAGGGCCGCTTCCATTACTACGAAGGATACAGCATGCAGCAGATCACGCTTCCCGTGCGGGTGATGAAAATGCTGGGGGTGAAGAAGCTATTGATTTCGAATGCCGCCGGCAATCTTAATCCCAAATGGAAGAAGGGACAATTGATGCTCATCGAGGATCACATCAATCTGCAACCAGACAATCCCCTGCGCGGCGAGAATTTTGAAGTGCTGGGTCCCCGCTTTCCTGATATGAGCCGGCCCTATGATAAATCCATGAACAAGAAGCTCACCTCCATCGCCAAAAAACTGGACATCAAATTGAACGAGGGCGTTTACGTGGGCGTCATGGGTCCCAATCTCGAGACCCGGGCCGAGTACCGTTTCCTGCGCATGATCGGCGCCGACGCTGTGGGAATGAGCACCATTCCGGAAGTACTAGTGGCCAATCACATGGGCCTGCCCTGTTGTGCTATTTCAGCCCTTACGGATGATTGCGACCCGGATGACCTTGAGCCTACCAACCTTAGCGAGATTGTGAAGGTGGCCGCAAAAGCCGAATCAAAACTGACCGATTTGCTGATTGGCCTGATAAAAGCGCTTTAGGCTGCAACATGATCCGGGTCTATCGCGTCTTACGCGTGTAAACCCGGAAAATCACATGAAAGCTCTTTTAGCGATTGTCACCCTTGCATTCATTTGCCCTGCCTATGGCCAGGAGGACGGATACCACCTGGACAAGGATTATCCCATGCAACCCAACGGCATCCTGCGACTCAATCTATCGGATGCAAAAGTGTTTGTAACGGGGAGCAACCGCGCCAATGCACACGTCAAAATAGACAGGGTCGTCACTACCAAAGGGCTCACTTTCGGTCACGACTATTTTTCCATTGACATTGCTGAAGAAAACGGAGGCCTGAATATCCGTGAACACTCCGGATCCAGCACGATGGGCATTGTCGGCTATTATTCAGAGAAATATGAAGTGACCATCGCCTTGCCCAAGGGAGCCGGTGTCAGGATCAAGGGCGACGATGGCGACTACCACCTCACTTATCTCGATGGTGAAATTGTAGTGGATCTGGATGATGGTGACGTCGAGGTGCTGGGCTGTGGAGGAAACAACTTCGAATTTACGCTTGATGACGGCGATGTGAAGATGGACCAGGGAAAAGGCTCACTCTTGATCAAGGCGGATGATGCCGATGTAAGAATCTCTAACGGCGCGTTTACCTCCATTGACGTCGAAACGGATGATGGCGACTTCATCGTGGAGACCTCCCTCGCCGACCTGGGTGATTACAGGATCCGTACACAGGATGGCCTCGTGTCAATGAAGATCACGGGTGGCGGTGGTGATTTTGTGATCCGCCATGATGATACCCGTGTAGTCACAGAAGGCAATTTCCGCGAGGTGGAAAAATCAGATGACCGTACGAAGCTTTCCCTTTCGGGAGGCAAAGCCAACGTCGACATCCGATCCAACGACGGCCGCGTTCGGCTGGCGGCACGCTAGCATCAGATATCGCAGATTCCGATCGCCTGCTTCAATGAGGCCAGCTTGTCCTTCTTGCTGGGGATGAATTCCTGTGCCACATATCCCTTGAAGCCGGTTGCCACAATGGCTTTCATCACGGCAGGGTAGTACAGTTCCTGGCTATCATCAATTTCGTGTCTTCCCGGAACACCGCCAGTATGATAGTGTGCGATGTACGCGGCGTTCTTTGTCAGCGTGGCGATGACATCGCCTTCCATGATCTGCATGTGGTAGATGTCATACAGCAATTTAAAATTAGGTGAGCCCAGCTTTTCACAAAGCCTGACGCCCCATGCTGTGTGGTCGCACTGGTAGTCCTTGTGGTCTACTTTGCTGTTGAGCAGTTCCATGCACACGGTGATGTTGTAGCGGCTGGCCACTTTTATAACCGGGTCGAGTCCCTTCGCACAGTTCTCAAGGCCTTGCTCGCTCGAAAGTCCGTTGGCATTGCCGCTGAAGCAGATCACGTTCTTCAGTCCGGCATCGGCCGCTTTGGGAATGTAGGTCGTATAATCTTTCAACAGCGTTTCATGCAGGGTCAGGTCGTTGAAGCCCTTCTGCAAACCGATGGGACTCGCATACGCCATGGCACAGGTGAGTCCGTATTTGGCCGCCACAGGCCACTGCTCGTGGTTCAGCAGGTCAATGGATTTGATGCCCATTCCTTTGGCCGCTTCGCAGAGTTGATCCAGGGGGATGTCGCTGTAGCACCACTGGCAGACGGAATGGTTGATGTTGTTCCTCAGCATATCGGGAAGAAGGTTGATGGCTTTGGCGATGTCGGGCAGGAAGAGCGTTCCGGCTGTACCTGCGGCGAGGGCTTTGAGGGCCTGTTTACGATTCATGGGTTCGATTTCAGATTTCAAATATCTCAAATTCATGGGACGGTGATTGCGAGAGATTGTCGAATCTCAGATCTCATCTATAGGCTTTGAAGTCCGGAATTTGAGATCTGAAATCTGAAATCCTGATCACTTCCTCGTCTCATCCCTATATATCACTCCATCCTTCATCACAAAACCAACCTTCCGCAGCTCTGAGATATTTTTGGTTGGATCGCCTTTAACCGCCATCAGGTCGGCAAGCATGCCTGCCTTGACGGCACCGATCTCATTATCCATATGAAGGGCCCTGGCGTTCACATTGGTGGCTGCCCTCATGATGTCCAGGGGCTTCATGCCGCCGTACTCCGCCATCAACTCCATCTCGTAGACATTTTCTCCGTGAGGGAACACACCCACATCGCCACCCACGCCAATGGTGACTCCCTGTTCAACAGCGATCCTGAAACTCTTTTTCTTGCTCTTCACCGCGGGGGGTTCCTCATCTTTGCCTTTCTTCCATCCGCGGTACTGGTTGATGGCATCTACAGCGGCCAAAGTGGGGAAGTAGGTTACCTTATGTTCTTTCATGAGTTGTGCAATTTCTTCATCAATGAAGTCGCC
>JBDHXU010000151.1:0-7357 GCA_039810905.1 Cyclobacteriaceae bacterium
AGCACGTCGGGCCGGTGCGAAGCCTGCCGCTGGTCATCCGTCATAAAACGACGGGGTGTAAAAATCATTCCTTCTGTTTGGGAGGTGTAAGGCACAGGATGAGCCGGGTCGCTGATGTAAGAGAAGACGGCGTCTGCCTTAACCGGCTGGTTTACGGAAAGCTTTCCTCCTTCTTCGAAATAGAGTTTCACGGGAGGAATTTCCTTCGGAGGCCACTGGGCAAATTGCTTCCATTGTTTCAACCCGCAATCGAACATGAAGGCTTCAGGAAGATCTGGCTGCCGGTTTTCTTTTAGTATGGCATTAAAGAACTTTCTCTCAATATTCCTCTGATAGAATGTAGATACACTATCGCCAAAATAGATGTGATTGACCATCTGGTATCCCTTTTCACGCGACCAGTCACCATGACTCCAGGGCCCCATTACAATTGTATTGTAGGTGCTGGAAGTGGATTCTATTCTCTTATAAATATTCAACGGACCATAGAGGTCTTCGGCATCATACCATCCGCCTACGGTCATGATGGCATGTTTCACGCCTGTAAGATGAGGAAGCAGGTTGCGTCGTTGCCAGAACTCGTCGTAATTGGGATGTTCCACCACCTGCTGCCAGAAGAAATTATCCTGATGAAATCTCGTGGTCGCATTCTTGAGCGGCCCGACTCGGAGATTGAAGTCATATCCGTCTTTGGTCTCTTCTGAGAACCTGGCCATCTTGTCGTCATACCAGCTTTCAGTTGTCGGCTTATCATGCTGATATCCGAATACACCAAAGGCTGCCAGGTAGCTTTGAAGAAATGCGCCCTGGTGGTGAAAATCATCAAAGAAGAAGTCAGAGATTGGAGCCTGGGGTGAAGATGCCTTCAAGGCAGGGTGCGCATCAGGAATCCCGGCTGCGGTGTAAAATCCAGGATACGAAATGCCCCACATGCCCACTCGGCCATTGTTCCCTTTGATGTTCCTTATCAGCCAGTCAATGGTATCCCATGTGTCGCTGGCCTCATCAATGGCCGTCTTGTTCCTGGGATCATTACCGGCAATATTGGGGCGCATGTTATCGAAAGTACCCTCACTCATCCACCGCCCTCTCACATCCTCATAAACGAATATGTATCCGTCTCTCATCAGGAACGGGGAGGGACCCAGCGTCCGGTTCGGAAAATTGGTCACTCCATATGGAGCAACGCTATAACATGTTCGCTGCATCAAAATGGGATAAGTGCGCGTTTTATCCTTGGGGATATAGACGGCGGCAAAGAGCTTTATCCCGTCACGCATGGGGATCTGGTATTCGAATTTGTCGTAATGGGCCCGCGCATATTCCTCATCCGAAACCTGTGCCCACAGACCATGTGTGATGATGAGTCCCGCCAGGGATAATAACAGTTGCTTCTTCATTGGTAAAATATCCCGTTAAGGTAAATAGCCGCCTCGCCATTTTCAAAGCGTATTAGATACCGCATTGTATCGTAAATTTGTAGATGCGCGCTACAATCCACAGTCTTCTTGTTTTCCTGCTGTTTGCGCCTTCTGTTATCCATGCACAGCGGACCTCTACTCTCACGAGGATTGCCTTTGGATCCTGCAGTAAGCAAGACTCCGCCCAGATCTGGAAGGCGGTTGTCTCCCAACAACCGCAGCTGTGGATCTGGTTAGGTGATAACATCTATGCAGATACCCATGATCCAGTGTTCATGCGGTCTTATTACAATAAACAGAAGCATAATCCGGATTACCTTCAACTCGTCAAGACATGCCCTGTCATTGGCATCTGGGACGACCATGACTACGGACAAAATGATGGAGGAAAATATTATTCCCGCAAGAAGGAAAGCAAAGAAGAACTGCTGCGCTTTCTGGACGTCCCGGCAAATGATCCAGTGCGAAATCATGAAGGAGTCTATAGCAGCCATACCTATGGAAACGGCCGGCAGAAGATCAAAATCATCCTGCTGGACACCCGCGCCTTCCGCGATACGCTTATCAAGTCCACAGTCAAGGGCAGGAAATATGAAGTCAATCCGGATGGAGACATACTGGGTGAGGAGCAATGGAAGTGGCTGGAAAAAGAGCTGACAAATTCCGATGCGGCTATTCATCTGATAGGGTCCGGTGTGCAATTCATTTCAAATGAGCACACCAATGAAAAATGGGGCAACTTCCCTAAGTCCAGGCAACGAATGCTCAGCCTGCTCGCGAAGCTTAAGCCATCCCATCCTATCATTCTCTCCGGCGACCGGCACATGGCCGAATTTTCACGCATGACTATTGACGGTCTTCCATATCCACTGTTTGACTTCACCTCCAGCGGTCTCACCCACACTTGGGCCTACAAAACATTGACCGAGCCCAATGAACATCGGGTTGGTAAAATGATAATAGCAAAGAATTTCGGGATGTTGCTGATCGACTGGTCCGGCAAGGAACCCACCGTCACGATGGAGATTCATGGACCTACGGGAGAAATACTTGAAACAACATTTGCGCGATAGAGTCGATGTATTTGTTCTTCTCTGATCGACTTAAAGCTTGTTCCATTATCAAAGAACAATCATGAGAACACTTCTGACCCTCGGGGCTTTCCTTCTGGTGCTATACACTCAAGCACAGGATAACAGGCCAAAAATAGGGCTAACGCTCAGTGGCGGAGGTGCCAAGGGACTCGCCCATGTGGGAATACTGAAAGCCATTGACAGTGCGGGTCTCAAGATTGACATGGTTACTGGAACCAGCATGGGCAGCATTATCGGCGCGCTGTACGCTGTTGGCTACTCCGGGAAGGATATAGAAAAGATTGCCAGGAAACTGGACTGGAGCTCGATGTTTTCAAACCGTCCGCCAATCAGCATGGTAAACATGAACGAAAAGCGAGAATTCGGAAACTATGCTCTTGAGGTGCCTTTTGAGAATGGCAAAGCACGGTTTTATACAGGACTGATTGAAGCGGAAGAAATCTGGCTCACTTTCGGGGAATTGTTCTACCCGGTTCACAACGTCAAGGATTTTTCCAAATTCAGCATTCCGTTTCGTTGCATAGCGACCGACGTCGCCACCGGTAAGCCTGTGATCTTGAAGGAGGGTGAAATTGTAAAGGCCATACGTGCAAGCATGGCCATTCCTTCCATATTTTCAGCTGTTCCGTACAATGACACGAAACTGGTAGACGGTGGTGTTGTTCGGAACTTCCCTGTCCGGGATGCCAGGAGTATGGGAGCCGATTATGTAATTGGAGTCCTCCTTTCGCCACCGTTAATGCCCGCAGACAAACTTAACTCAGCCATCGACATCCTCTATCAAATCGGTTTCTATAAAGACGCTGAAGATTTCATTCAGGAAAGGAAACTTACCAATCTGTTGATTGAGCCTCCTTTGGAGAACTTCTCTGCAGCAAGTTTTGATCAGGTTGACAGCTTGCTGTGGATTGGAAATGAAATGGGCAAGAAGTATTACCCCCAATTCAAAAAGATCGCTGACTCTCTTCGCGCCAAATATCCAGATGCCGTGCCTGCTACTGACCGGCTGCCGAAGACCGACAAGGTAGTTATTGATGAGATCACCGCTACCGGCCTCAAGACCATCAACATGAAGGACTTTACCGGCAAACTCGGCCTCGAAGCTGGACAGCCTGCCGGGGCAAAAGAGTTAGCCATGGCAGCCCGAAAAGCATTTGCCACAGGGTCGTTCAGGAGGCTCGCTTACTTTGTTGAACCTACGACCGGAAATCACGCGAAACTGAACTGCGAAGCACTGGAAAATGCGCCCACTACCCTTAAAGTGGGGCTTCATTTCCACTCCTACACTGACATTGCACTCATTACAACCATTGCGAAAAGAAATTTACTGTTTAATCGCTCCAAAACCTTTGTCAAGGTCAATTGGAGCTCCAACTTCCGGGTTCTCGCACGTTACGATCAGTCATTTGGCCGTCGTGAGAGATGGGGTTCTTTGATATCCTTCTACCATGAAAACTTCCGGTTCCCGCTTTATTCAAACTACGAGCAGGTGGCTGACTATAAGAGCGATTACACCAACCTGGATTTCAGGCTCTACCGACTGCTCGGAACAAAAGCCATGGTTGGTGCCGGCATCATGCACGAATGGTTAGGTCTCACCCCCAAGCTTTCGCCCATCGCCGAGTTTCGCGGAACCAATGATTATTGGAATGCCTACGTGTATTATCAGCAGAATACATTAGACCTTAAAGTATTCCCCAAGGAGGGCTCTTATGTCGATATCCAGGCCGGCATAGTCTTCAACCAGCGGCCTGACTTCACATTCATTTCCGAAGGAATCGGATTTTCTTCTGATACGCTCAATGTCAATTTTCACTCTTATGAACAATTGAAGATAAAGGCTGGAAAATATTTTGCGCTCAACAACAAATGGACCTTGATGACACAGTTAAACAGCGGGGTCAACTTCAACTACCAGCAGGCTTTTCTCAATTTCTATTCAGTGGGCGGGATAAACGATTTTATCCGCAACCAAATTCCGTTTGTAGGGCTTACAGAAAACCAGGGGAACACCCGGAGCATTGTGGCATTCCTTGCCGGTGTGCAGTTTGAACCCTATCCCAACCTGCTGGCGACAGTGAGGGGCAATGTGGGCCTGATCGATTTCCTCGACAAACAACTAGATCAATTAACGACCAGTAACCTTCTTAGTGGCTATGGTCTTTCGGCCGGGTACCGTTCGCCTATAGGACCATTTGAGATTACCCTGATGTACAACGACAAGACCAATCAGTTCAAGGGATACGTAAACATGGGCTTCACATTCTGAGTTGTATTTCATAAGACAGAAAATTATTCTCATCTTCTCGCCTTCTTATAACCAATGGAAGCACCCACGAAATACACATTGACTGTTGGCATCACGCTGGTCATCGCCAACATGATCGGCACAGGCGTATTTACCTCACTGGGTTTCCAGGTCGGTCCCCTCCCTTCCGGGTTTGTCATTATCACGCTCTGGACCCTTGGCGGAGTCGTTGCATTATGCGGCGCCCTCACCTACGCTGAAATCGCAACAACCCTTCAGCGGTCCGGCGGAGAGTATCTCTATCTGGGAAAAATCTTTCACCCTCTGCTTGGATTCCTCAGCGGGTGGATGAGCACGGCAGTAGGTTTCGCAGGGGCTATCTCGGCGGTGGCGCTGGCTATCGGATCCTACTCCTTCGAACTATTTCACCTCCCTGAAAAGTTGGTTGCCACAGCAGCCATTCTCATTATTTCAGGCGTGCACCTGATGGGCGTAAAGACCGGCGGTGCGGCTCAGAATGTGCTAACGAGCCTGAAACTTTTTCTCATCACTTTTTTCTGCATCGCACCTTTTTTTGCCAGTGAGACATCATTGTCAGGAATTACTTTTCTGCCCAGGACAGGTGATCTGGATTTACTCCTGTCACCCGGGTTTGCAGTGTCTCTGGTCTTTGTTGTTTATGCCTATACGGGATGGAATGCCGCTGCTTATATCGCCGGGAACCTGGAAAACCCAGTAAGAAATCTCCCCCGGGCCTTATTGATTGGTACGGCAGTGGTGGTAATTGTTTATCTCGCCCTCAATTCCATGTTCCTGTATGTGGCCACGTACCAGGAACTTGACGGGCAAAGTGACATCGGGAATGTAGTTGCCACCAAACTATTCGGTCCGGAAATTGGCAGAATATTTTCGGGGTTGTTCAGCCTGGCCCTGCTTTCAACCCTGAGCGCGATGACTATCGCGGGACCAAGGGTAATGGAGGCCATAGGTGAAGATTACCCCAGACTAAAGAAGTTGTCGGCTGCAAACCGGAATAATATGCCCTGGATCGCTATCCTGATTCAGGCGGCATGGGCCATTTTTCTCGTTATGGTCAGCTCATTCAAGGAGATCATTCAATATATATCCATCTGTCTTTCTATCTTTTCGCTTCTTACAGTTATTGGAATTTTTTTCCTGCGAAAGCATTATAAAGAACGTCCTTTCAGAACCCCTTTGTACCCGCTTCCTCCGCTCATTTTCATTGCGGTCACGAGCTGGATGATCTATTACATGTTCCGGGAGGATCCCAAAATCATCTTCTATTCAATGGCTACCATAGTTCCGGGTCTAATCCTTTATTATTTTAGCGCCGCTAAAAAACAAGCGACTTGAAAACCAGGTTCTATTTGCTGCCGGTTATACTTATGCTGGCGGCCTGCTCAACCAGGAAGGACAGCAGTTCTCAAAATACAGACTCCGTTGTTGTGGCCGTTGACACCGTGCCTCACATCAATCCGCTTGACACTATGAAGCGTGACAAGCAATTGGATGCACTGGGCAGATTCATGGCCGGTATGAACCAGCTTGACTCTGGTAAATTCAGTGCCCTGGAAAAAGAAAAGAGTTGGCAGGAATACAAGACAACCACCGATTCCAACTGGAACCGTCTTTATCGTGAGCGGCTTGGCAAGATCCAATCCTGGGAACCTGAGAACCTCGGCACTAGAATTGACAACAAGCTCGGTCTCTTTTATCCCTTTTCGGGACCAGATTACCTGCATGCTCACTATCTTTTTCCCTCAGCCCCAAGCTATACCCTGGTGGGTCTGGAGCCCATTGCCGATATCGATCCACTTGATACCCTGACAGAAGCCGGTCGCAAGGAATTTTTGGACAGCCTTGGGCACTCTCTTCGTGATGTCTTCCGCAAGAGTTTTTTTGAAACCAACAACATGCGCCAGGATTTCAAGAAAGTCAGAGGGGTACTTCCTTTGATTATCTTTTTCCTGGAGCGAACAGATCATGAATTGGTTGGAAAGCAATTTCTCTATCTCGATCCTGAGGGCCAGCCGGTATTCACATCTATGGACGAGCTCAACAAAAAGAAAGGGCGGCGGGTCAAAGGCTTGAGAGTTGACTTCAGGGACCGTAAGACACTTCAGTTCAAGCAACTCTATTACTTCAGCCAGAATGTAATCAACGATGACCTCAAAAGAAGACCTGAGTTCGGCAAGTTTCTGGCCAGAAAGAAGCCGTTCAACACTTTCATCAAGTCGGCCTCCTACCTCATGCACCGCGACACGTTCACAGAGATCAAGCGGCTCATCACCGATAACTCTCAAACTGTCTTTCAGGATGACACTGGGATCCCGTACAAGGAATTTGCATCCAAAATGGGTTGGGATATGCAATTCTATGGTGATTACATAAAGCCCATCAAGCTTTTTGAATCGCGGTACCAGCCCGACCTGGATTCAGCCTTCAAAGCGGCTCCTGAGAGAGTGCCTCTCCCCTTCAACCTTGGATATCACTACGGCTCCTCCAAACACAACTATATGTTGGCGAAGAAAGCGCCCATAGGCCCCAACCGGTAATCCCTTAATAGTCAAACC
>JBDHXU010000152.1:0-7300 GCA_039810905.1 Cyclobacteriaceae bacterium
GCCAGGCTCTACGTACAGGGTATCAACCTGTTTACGGTAACGAATTACTCAGGTCTGGATCCAGAACTTGGCGGCCGTACTGTCAACTTCGGAATCGACTATGGTAACTACCCGATGACAAAGCAGTACCTGGTAGGATTGAACATTGGATTCTAAACAGTGATTACGCTCATGAAACTACATATGAAAAAACTGAAGTTTTCCACCTTGCTCATTCTTGCGCTTGGCCTTGGAATGTCTTGTAAAGACGACTTCTTGAAGGTAGCGCCCAACGGTTCGTTGAGTACCCAGGTGATGGCTACCACGAAAGGCGTTCAGACGCTGCTCATATCTGCCTACTCGATGCTCGATGGAACCTCCAGCGTTGTAGGCGGCTGGGAAGCTGCTACTTCAAACTGGGTATATGGAGGTATTTGCGGCGGTGACGCGCACAAGGGTACGGATGAAGGCGACCAGCCCGATATCAACCCTATCGCCCGTTATGAAGCCACTGCAACCAACAGCTATTTCAACGGTAAATGGTCATCCCTGTATGAAGGTATCAGCCGCGCCAATGCGACACTGAACCTTCTCGCTACAGTTGTAGCCGCCGACGGTGGAACAGGAACCATCATCTCTGCTGCTGACGCCAAGTCCATCAACGCCCAGGCAAGGGTTTTGCGCGGCTTTTATCACTTCGAGGCAAAGAAGATGTTCAATAACATCCCTTACATCGATGAGAAGGCGGCCGCAACCGATCCTTCCAAAGTTAAAAATGATGTGGACGCCTGGCCCATGATCGAAGCTGATCTTAATGCCGGCTATACCGATCTTCCTGAAACCATGGACGCAGTTGGCCGGATAAACAAATGGGTTGCTGGGGCACTGCTTGCCAAGGCTTACATGTATGAAAGCAAGTTTACTGCTGCCCTTCCTATCCTCACGGCGATCAGAACCTCTGGCAAGAATCCGCTGGGTACCAAGTTTCAACTCAATGCCAAGTTTGGAGACAACTTCAACGCGGCTACCAAGAACAGCCCAGAAGATGTGTTCTCGGTTCAGTATTCGGTGAACGATGGTTCTGGCGGATGGAACGGCGGATGGGGTGAAGTGCTCAACTTCCCTTATAAGTCAGGCGAAAGCCCTGCAGGTTGCTGCGGATTCTATCAGCCCAGCTCTGATCTGGTAAATGCATTCAGAACAGATGCTTCCGGACTTCCCATCCTGACCGTTGGGGCCAATAATGTTCCTGACTACAACCTGCCTGCGAACGCAATCAAGGATGACTTGGGTATTGAGTCAACTGCAGCCTTCACTCCTGATGCTGGTAACCTGGATCCCCGCCTCGACTGGACTGTCGGTCGTCGTGGAATCCCTTACCTGGATTGGGGCGTCATGACCGGCAAAGACTGGACACGCAAGCAGATCTATGGCGGTCCGTACAGCCCGAAGAAGCAGGTTTACTACAAGTCCCAGAGTGGCACTTATACTGACAAGTCCTCCTGGACTGAGGGCTATACCGCCAACAACTACAGGATGATCCGTTTGGCGGACATCATCCTTATGGAGGCAGAAGCTGAGGCACAGGCAGGTAGCCTTGCCAACGCACTGACACTGGTCAACATGATCCGGACACGCGCAGCTCTACCCGCAGGATTTGTGCAGAATGCCGCAGGCACCGGGCCCGCTGCCAACTATGTGATCAGCAACTATGTCAGTTTCCCTGACAAGGCCACTGCTCTTAAGGCGATCAAGATGGAACGCCGCCTTGAATTGGCAATGGAGGGTCACCGGTTCTTTGACCTGGTTCGCTGGGGTGATGCAGCCACCGTATTGAATGCTTACATCGCGTATGAGAGTACCAAGTTTGCATACTATGGCGGTGCCACGTTCAAGACCGGCAAGAATGAATACTTCCCCATCCCTCAGCGTCAGATCGACCTGATCGGCAAGGATATCCTGGCGCAGAACAGCGCAGGCAACTAACAAAACGTTTTAACTGTAACAAGAAAGACTTCCTCCGGGAAGTCTTTCTTATTTTTACGGACCGAGTGAATAGACCATGAAGTTGAGATTAGCATCCTCTGTCTGCGCCTCCATCACTCTTCTGATGTTCTTTAGCTGCAAGAAGCAGAATGGAGAGACCCTTTTCAGAATGGTACCTGCCGATGAGTCGGGCATCCATTTCAATAACCTCATCACAGAAAGTGATTCAATCAATATTCTTACCCTTGAATACATCTACAATGGAGGGTCCGTATCAGTCGCGGATTTCAACAATGATGGGTTGCCTGACATCTTCTTCACAGGCAACATGGTGCCCAACCGCCTCTACCTGAACCGCGGCCATCTGAAATTTGAAGATGTTACGGATGTGGCCGGAATCGGGGCACAAAACAAATGGCGTCTGGGAGCCGCCCTGGCCGACGTCAACCAGGATGGGTGGATGGATATTTATGTCTGTGCCTCTATCAAAAAGAACCCTGAGGACAGGACCAACATCCTATTTATTAACCAGGGCCTCAATGCAGACGGCATCCCAACTTTCAAGGATGAGGCCCATAGCTACGGAATTGATGACAACGGCCACAGTACATATGCGGCCTTTCTGGATTACGATGTGGACGGCGACCTGGACCTGTACGTCCTTACGAACATCCTCAGCGGAGAAATACCCAGTTCCTACCGCGAAAAGATTGTAGACGGCAGTGCATTGAATAACGACCGGCTTTATAGAAACAATGGCAACGGCACATTTACCAATGTCACCCAAGAGGCGGGCATCCGCTTTGAGGGATACGGTCTGGGACTGGCAATAGCAGACATCAACCAGGACGGCTTCCCCGACATATATGTGAGCAACGATTATCAGTCCAACGATGTGCTTTACCTCAACAACAAGAATGGCACCTTCACCAATGTGATTGACCAGTACATCAAGCACCAGGCCAAATTCTCGATGGGTAACGACATTGCAGACATCAACAATGACGCGTTGCCGGACATCATCAACCTGGACATGCTCCCGGAAGGAAACCTCAGAAGAAAGACCGTCATAGGCGGTATCGGCTATATCACCTACATCAATAATGAAAAATTCGGATACCAGGCCCAGTATGTCCGGAATATGCTCCAACTCAACAACGGGAACAATACATTCAGTGAGATCGGCCAACTGGCAGGCGTGCACCAAACCGAGTGGAGCTGGTCGCCATTGATTGCCGACTATGACAATGACGGCACCCGTGATCTTCTGATTACCAATGGTTTCCCCCGCGACATTACCGACAAGGATTTCGGCAATTACAGAAGCGGTCCGGTTGGAGGCGTTGCAACCAACGAATACCTGCTGGATTCTGTACCCGTGGTCAAGATCTCAAACTACGCTTTCCGGAACAACGGTGACCTCACGTTTAAAGATGTCACCTCAAGTTGGGGAATGACTACCCCCTCCTTTTCCAACGGCGCGGCATTTGCTGATCTGGACCTGGACGGCGACCTCGATTATATTGTCAACAACATCAATGATCCTGTGTTTCTCTACGAGAACACGCTGAACAACAGTGAAGAGGAAGGACAACGGAATCATTACCTCCGCATCCAGCTGGAGGGCCCCGCGGGAAATCTTAATGGGCTTGGTGTTAAGATCCGGCTACACTACAGCAACGGTCAATCGCAATATCACGACCATTCCGTCTACCGCGGATATCTTTCAACGGTGGAAGGAATTATCCACTTTGGTCTTGGGCCGGTCGCCAACGTAGATTCGTTGCTGATCTACTGGCCTGATGGGAAGGAACAACTTCTTTCCGGAGTAAATTCTGATCAGGTTTTGAAGGTAAGATATGCCAATGCCGTGCCCAGAACATCCGTACGTGTTTCTTCACCTCATACCTTCCTTACAGCGGTGCATCATCAGGCAGGACTTGATTTCAGGCACAAGGAATCAGACATGATTGACTTCGACATCCAGCGAACCCTGCCACACAAGTTTTCCCAGTATGGTCCGGGCTTGGCCGTGGGAGACATTAACGGTGATCAGCTCGAGGATCTCTACATCTCGGGAGCAGCAAAAGAACCTGGAGTATTCTTTATGCAGGGTAATAACGGTCAGTTCAAGATTGCGGGAAATGCCGTGAATTATTCCACTGAAAAGACGCAGGAAGAATTAGGCGCGCTCCTGTTTGATGCTGATGGCGACGGGGACAACGACCTCTATTGCGTCAGCGGCAGCTATGAATGGCCCAAGACCAGTGACAACTATCTTCATCACCTCTACGTCAATGATGGAAGAGGTCACTTCAGTGAAAAGAAGGATGCACTTCCTCAGATAAGGACCAGCGGCTCTTGTGTGCGGGGGGCAGACTTTGACAAAGATGGTGACATCGACTTGTTTATCGGTGGACGGGTAATTCCCGGAGAGTTTCCCTATACGCCGGACAGTTACCTCTTAAGAAACGATCACGGCTCATTTGCAGATGTTACGGAGGAAGTTGCGCCAGGCCTGAAGAAAGCAGGTATGATCGCGGATGCCTTATGGACTGATTTCGATAACGATCATGAGACAGATCTGATTCTGGCCGGTGAATACATGCCGCTGACTTTCTGGAAGGGCGACGGCAAGAAGCTCACCAACGTAACATCAGAGGCAGGCATCAAAGATCTCAAGGGTTGGTGGAACAGCCTGGCAGCGGGCGACTTTGACAAGGATGGCGACATGGATTACGTAGCAGGAAACCTTGGACGAAATAATCTCTACCGTGCGTCCAGTGATCACCCGGTAAGAGTATTTGCGAAGGATTTTGATGGCAATGGAAGCGTGGACCCAATTGTCACGTGTTATTTCAAGATGGAGGACGGAACCATGCAACCAAGCCCCGTCCATTTCTGGGACGAGTTGAGCGCCCAGAGCCCCAGGTTCAGAAGGCAGTTTTCCTTCTACAAGCAATATGGACGTGCCAACATTGAAAAGATTCTCCTGCCCAAGGATATGGAGGGCGCGCAGGTATTTGAAGGTAACTACCCATCAAGCAGCTACTTCGAGAATTTGGGCAATGGAACCTTCCGCGTTACGGCTCTCCCCACCCCTGCTCAATTTGCACCCGTCTTTGGCATGACAACAACCGACCTTGACAATGACGGAAACCTCGACCTGCTCCTTGTAGGTAATGACTACGGCAATGAGCTTTTCACAGGGAGAATGGATGCGCTGATCGGGCTGGCGCTTAAAGGCGATGGCAAGGGCAATTTCAATCCTCTGCGTGCACTTGAATCCGGGTTTGTAGTGCAGGGAGACGGCAAGGCCCTTGTAAGGGCGCTTACCAGGGATGGGGAAGTCTTTGTAGCCAGTCAGAACCGGGACAGCCTTAGGGCTTTTGTTTCAGTCAGCAAGGGCGCTTGCATTTATGTGCCGGTTACACAGGCTGACTCCTATGCAGAACTTACTTATTCAGACGGCAAAAAGGAGAAAGTAGAATTCTTCTATGGGTCAGGGTTCCTTTCACAGTCTTCTCGTGTGCTAAGAGTTCCGCAAGGGGCAAAGGCTGTTGTTTATGATGTCCTCGGCAAGAAGAGAGAAATCAAAACCGGCAACTGATCCGGCTCTTATTGCTGGATAAAAGCCTTCGCTACACCCAGAGGCCGCATGATATAGCGTTTCTTGTTTACGTGTCCCAGTTGCCTGGTGAGGATATCGGCAAGTGTCTTGATAGTCTTGACGATATACTGTCCCTTATTCAACATTACGCACTCTGCCCTGACTCCCATGGCGGCATCCGTTATTTCTGACCGTGTTGCAAAACCTGTCTTGTTGAGTGTCTCGAGAACCTGCGTAGCCCAGATGACAGGCACGTGTGCTGCTTCACAAACCCAGAGGATTTCCTCCTGAATTTCACTTAGTCGCTCGAATCCGATTTCCACGGCGAGATCTCCTCTTGCGATCATAACGCCCAATGCCTCATCTTTCATTCCGTTCATCAGCAGTGCAGGGAGGTTTTGAACGGCGCTCAGCCTTTCGATTTTCAAGACGATAGCAGGCCTCTTCTTACGGGAATGCTTGGTGATTTCAGCTCTGAGTTTCTCCACATCAGAAGCATTGCTGACAAAGGAGTATCCCACCATATCAGCGTGCTGGCAGATGAACGGGATATTCTGAATGTCCTCCTCCATCAGGGACGGGATGGTCAATTCAGAGTCAGGAAGGTTGATTCCTTTTTCCGGCTTCAGGAGAGGTTTCTTGGTGGATATGCGCATTACCTTCACCATGACGCGCTCCGGTTCCACCTCCATGACCTTAGCCTCGAACTTGCCATCATCAAAAAAGATGTGCTCGCCGGGCTTGATCATGCTGAGGAGTTCCAAAGGTTCTATGAACAGGGTATCCGACGACATTCTCCTCCTGCGTTTGCCTGGTTCAGCATCGCCATTGGCATCAAAGCGCAGGATAAGTTCCTTGCCCTCTTTTACAGGCAAAGCCAGATTTTCAGACTTCCTCCGGGCACCGATCGACTGAATTCTGATTTTGGGACCCGCCAGGTCCATGTAGATTTTGCAATTGCGTCCGGTCTTGGCTATGGCCTTCCTGAGAACGGAAATCATCCTTCCCCACACTTCGGGATCATCGTGTGCGCAATTGATACGGGCCACCGTCATGCCCTCGTTCAGCATCTCCTCCACCAGCATGTGGTCATTCATCATTTCTGACGAGAACGTCACCATGATATGAGGTCGGTCCTGGACGGGAAATACGCCCAGTAGGGTCTCTGCGTGAACCAGGCTCAACTTCGAAGCCATCTCAAAATTGCAGGCGGGTAGCAGGTGCTTCTGTCGGGTCGGATCAAGCCAATTCAGCACATTCTGCAGCTGAAACTGTGCATGGCTTTCGCAATTGGTGAGCGACGACAAGCCGCAGTGGTGGAGATATTCCTGCGCTTCCCGGATTTCATTGCTTCGCAGTACGAGATAGTCGATGAGGTTGGCTCCACTCATTTTGAAATTGGCGTGAAGCTGGGAAAGTACCGGTGCAAACTTCCTCTCCGCTTCCTGCATTTCAGTGATAATCGCAGAGATCTGCTGTGAGACCTTTTCCTGCGTCAGATCATGAATGGATGCCTTACGGGCCGCCTTCATAGGGGTAACAATACAACCCTTAGTTATAACTAAAACCAGCGTTCAGAAATGACATTTGTCAGGGGGCATGGTGAGGTTAGTTTGCAGAATAATGGCCGACAGATGAATTCGTCCCAGCCCTGGCAATGCAGCGGATCATTAAGTTGGCTATCTTACCAGAGGGATAGTATTGTTCATGGTTGGTTTGCCAACC
>JBDHXU010000153.1:0-7208 GCA_039810905.1 Cyclobacteriaceae bacterium
CAGGGAGCTTGCAGGTAGCCCTTGTCCCCTTTCGCATCCGGTGTAAGCCATGACTCAAACACCAGGTTGACGTCATCAAGGTTGAGGTGCATACAGGAATAGTTCACCAGCGCCGCTTCATGCAGGTTGATATAAATGCCATCATCGGTCTTCAGCATAAGCGAAGTCTGCACACCTGTGGGCGAAAAGCCGGTCTGGGAAAGGTTCTGTGTACGGGCTTTGGATTGAAGGCCGCGGATTTCAGAGAGACGCGAAATCGTATAGTCATACTCCTGGGTATCGTAGTCGCCGGGAATCCAGTAAGCCGTGTGGTTGCCCGTCATTGCAAATTGCGTACGTTCTTCCTTGACAACGAAATAGGTAAGGTTCTTCTGGGAAGGGAACTCATAGCGGAAGCCTAGTCCGTCATCAAAGAGTCTGAACCGGATTAGGATTATGCGTTCTGTACCCTTCTGGTTAAGGGTCACGGCCATTTCATTGTATTGATTGCGAATGCTCCTTACTTCTCCCCATACAGGTGTCCATGATTCGTCAAAAGTGGAGGTGCTTGTCTTACTTACAACAAAGTCATTCAGCAATGATTTGGCATCATCTTTCAGTTCAAGACCCAGTTTGCCAGGCTTGATTACCATCTTTTGCTTGTACAAAAGGCTGTAGATCGGAGCGCCGGATGCGTCGAGTGAAAAAGCAAGGGTGAAGTTGCCGTTCGGGGACTTCAGTTCCTGTGCAGGTGCAATCAGAGGAAAGAGAAGGATAAATAAGAGTATAAATTTCTTCATGGTACCGTACTTTTAGGTCCTGTTGATCGCCAACACAAATTGTTGGAGCCAAACTTCCGGAAAAATACGCGGCTATGTTCCGCTTTGCAAATGAAGGGTGAAGTGGCTTGCAGATGCAGTTAACTCAGGAACTTCTGTAATTCTACCATCACCTTCTCGAGGCCCGTCGAAGCCCTTTCCCTGATAAAAACGATATCCTTTGAATCCCTGAACTCGGGGCTTCCCGGATCAACAATAAACTTCGGCGTCTCCCTCCTGACATACTCGATCAGGCCGGCTGCCGGGTATACCACCATGGAGGTACCCACGACAATGAAGATATCAGCATCCTGGGCGTAGGCCACAGCCTCTTCCATCTTGGGTACCATTTCACCGAACCAGACAATGTTGGGACGAAGCTGTGAACCCTTCTCGCATTTGTCACCAAGTTTCAGTTCCCATCCTTTAATGGGATAGACCAGGTTTTCATCGAGGGTGCTCCTGGATTCAAATAGGCTTCCATGCAGATGGATCACATGTGTTGACCCTGCCCTTTCATGAAGGTTGTCTACATTCTGCGTAACGATGGTCACATCGAATCGGGATTCCAGTTCAGCAAGGATTTCATGACCGCGGTTGGGTTTTACCGAAAGTGCTTTCTTGCGTCGCTCATTGTAGAAGTCCAGTACCAGCGCCCGGTCCTTCCGCCAAGCTTCAGAGGTGGCCACATCCTCGACCTTGTATCCTTCCCACAATCCGCCCGCATCGCGGAAGGTAGGTATCCCACTTTCAGCACTGATACCCGCACCGGAAAGAACAACAAGCTTTTTCATCTAAGAAACGAGAAATCCCGACGATGAATGTCGGGATAAGAAACGAGAAACAAGAAACCAGAAACGGGAAACCACTCAAGATGCTTTCTTCCTGAACCCGAACCTCCCTTTCCTCTCCGGAGCATTCTCTGCAAGGGTGAGGCATTCTTCGAGTGTCAGGTCAGCGGGCACTTTGCCTTTGGGAATTTTCACATTCTTCTTCCCCGCCTTGATATACGGACCAAAACGGCCATTAAGGATCTGAATATCAGGATTGCTGTCAAATAGCTTGATCGTCTTGTTGGCATCCGCTTCACGCTTGGCCGTGATCAACTCCACTGCCCGATCCAGGTTAATGGCATATGGATCATCCGTCTTGGGAATGGATACAAATTTCTTATCGTGCAGCACATAAGGGCCGAAACGTCCAATGTTCACCACAACGGGCTTTTCTTCGAACTGTCCGAGGTCGCGAGGCATCTTCATTAGTTCCAGCGCTTCCTCGAGCGTAATGTTTTCAATAAACTGTCCGGGGCGGAGGCTGGCAAACTTCGGTTTCTCCTTGCTTCCCTCTTCTGGATTTTCTCCGATCTGAACATAAGCGCCATAGCGCCCGAGTTTGGCATACACGTTCTTTCCAGTCTTGGGATCCACGCCAAGCTCGCGTGCTTTGTTCTGGACAGAAGAGCGCTCCACCTGCTCAGTTTTGGACACTGTCTTGTGGAATGGACGATAGAACTGATCTATCATCTTCTGCCACTGTACTTTGCCGCTGGCAATTTCATCGAACTCCTGCTCAATTTCCGCAGTAAAGGAGTAGTTGGTGATATCCGGGAAATGTTCTACCAGGAAGTCGTTGACCACCATGGCAATATTAGTGGGGAACAATTTGTTCTTCTCCGCTCCAGTAATTTCAGAATCCAGTTTCTGATCGATCTTACTGTCGGAAAGTGTCATCACCTTGAACTTCCGCTCCTCGCCTTCACGGCTTTCTTTCACGACATATCCGCGCTTCTGGATGGTGGAAATGGTAGGCGCATAAGTTGAAGGCCGGCCGATGCCGAGCTCTTCCAGCTTCTTCACCAAGGTAGGTTCAGTGTAGCGGGCGGGGTGTCTTGAGAACGTTTGGGTGGCAGTCATATGGTCCAGGTTCAACTCCTGCCCCACCTTCAGTGGAGGCAGCACTTTACCATCTTCATCCTCATCCAGATCATCTTCGTCCCTGGACTCCATATATACTTTGAGGAACCCTTCAAACTTGATCACCTCGCCGGTAGCAGTTAGTGTCCTCGGGTTGGTTGAAATCGTAATGGTTGCCGTCGTTCTTTCCAGTTCGGCGTCTGCCATCTGGGAAGCGATCGCGCGTTTCCAGATGAGTTCATACAAACGCTGGCCGTTGCGGTCTGCACCCGCTTCTGTAACAGAGAAATCCGTAGGCCTTATGGCCTCGTGAGCCTCCTGTGCTCCCGACGACTTGGTTTTGTAGCGACGGGTATGAACGAATTCCTTACCAAAGGCTGTCTCAATCTGGCGTGTCGCCCCTGCCACAGCTTCGTCGCTGAGGTTGACGGAGTCCGTTCTCATATAAGAAATCTTACCCGCCTCGTACAGCTTCTGAGCCACTGTCATGGTCTGCAGTACGGAGAATCCCAGTTTGCGGCCAGCCTCCTGCTGCAATGTGGAAGTAGTAAATGGAGGCGCCGGTGATTTCTTCGCAGGCTTCTTCTGCAGATCTCCAATGTTAAACTTAGCTCCAACACAAGACTGGAGAAATGCCAGGGCTTCCTCTTCCGAATCAAATTTCTCACCGAGCTCAGCCTGCAATGTTTTGCCCTTTCCAAGATCGAACTGGGCAACCACCTTGAATGATGACTTTGCTTCAAAGCGATCGATTTCGCGTTCACGCTCAACCACCAGTCTTACAGCTACCGATTGAACCCGCCCTGCCGAGAGCCCTGTCTTGATCTTCTTCCAAAGGATAGGTGACAATTCAAACCCAACGAGGCGATCCAGCACACGGCGTGCCTGCTGGGCGTTTACCAGATCAATATCGATGCCGCGGGGATTTTCGATCGCATTCAGAATCGCCCTCTTCGTGATTTCGGTGAAGACAATCCTTCTGGTCTTCTTGTCATTGAGGTCCAGCACTTCCTTCAGGTGCCAGCTGATGGCTTCCCCTTCACGGTCCTCGTCGCTTGCCAGATACACCGTCTCGGCATCCTCTGCAAGCTTCTTGAGTTTTGAAATCACTTCTTTCTTATCCGGACTTACTTCATAAGTCGGTTTGAAGTTATCTTCAATATCAATTGCGTTGTTTCCTTTCGGCAGATCACGCACATGACCCATGCTGGAGGCAACCTTGAAATCTTTTCCGAGATAACCTTCAATCGTCTTCGCTTTCGCGGGAGACTCAACAATCACGAGGTTCTTAGACATTCAAAAAATTATGTTGCGAAGGCCCCAAATATCACAAATTTTTAAAAAATCAATTTCCGCTTTCAATATTTGCGGGGAATTCTTCCGTCAGGGTGTCAGTTTTTCCCGATCAAATGAACAAAGTGTTATACATTCTTCGTCATGCACAAAGCGCTGGAACTCAGGCAGGCAGCACCGACAAGGATCGATCTCTGACTGCAGTCGGCAAGGAATCTGCGCTCAGGCTGGGTTTGATGTTAAACAAAGATGAAATCGGCATCGACCTCATTGTCACAAGCACAGCTGTGCGGGCAATTGAGACAGCGCGGCTGGTGAACGAGAGTCTGAAGTTACCTCCAATAAAAGTAAAACAAGAAAGCGATTTGTATGTGGCCTTTCCTTCCACATTGTGGGAAATTGTCATGTCCCTTCCTTCAGATGCTCATCGCGTACTGGTAGTTGGTCATAACCCGGTGCTTTCGGAGTTTGCAGGTGCACTTCTGTCCAAACCTGTTGACCTGTCCGCATGTGAATGCCTGGCCATTGAATGGCCGGGTGACTGGAACAAGCGGCCTGCTGGCGCGTGTAAACTCATTGCGGAATTTCAACCATGACGCCGGAAGAAGAGATACGGTCTTTCAATCCCAACGGACCTGGAATTCCTGGCCAGTTGTTCGGGCTTCCCTATACACAGGAGACTGCAAGGCTTGTCATCCTTCCCGTACCATGGGAAGCAACAGTCACTTATCATACCGGCACTGCCGGCGCACCTGAGCAGATCCTGCGCGCATCACAACAGCTCGACGTATTTCAGCATGGCATAGCAGATGCCTGGAGGCTGGGAGTCACCAGCCTGCCACTTGCGCAAGAGATCAGAAAAGAAAGCGACCGGCTCCGCTGGCTTGCAAAGGAGAGCGCGGCCCATGAGGACCCTGAAGCAAAAAAGATTGTCGACAAGAGTATTCACGAGGCCTGCGAAAACCTGAACATCTACGTCAAGAAACAGACTTCGCAATTACTGGATCAAAAGAAGATCGTCGGACTGCTGGGCGGCGACCACAGCACACCTTTGGGATTTCTGCGTGCACTGGCGGAACGGCATTCGCGTTTCGGCATTCTTCAGATTGATGCGCATGCAGACCTCCGGAAGGCATATGAAGGCAATGTTTACTCGCATGGCTCAATCATGTATAATGCGATGAAGATGGTGGCGATATCCCGACTGGTTCAGGTAGGCGTTCGTGATTGGTGTGAGGAAGAGCAGGAACTGGTGAAGAAATCCGGCGGACGGGTGCGCACCCACCATGACGAAGATCTCAATCTGAGGATGGACCGGGGTGAATCATGGGAATCCATCTGCCGCAGCATCATTAGCGATCTGCCCGAAGAAGTTTATGTAAGCTTTGATATCGACGGCCTGGATCCATCCCTGTGTCCGCATACGGGTACGCCTGTGCCCGGCGGACTTAGTTTCTTTCAGGCATCCGTGCTGCTGCGCACGCTCGCCACCAGCAGAAGGCGCATCATTGGATTCGACCTCAATGAAGTGGGCAGCGCAGAAGGAACCGACTGGGATGCCAACGTAGGTGCAAGGGTCCTATGGCAGCTTTGCAATTGGACAGGAGTATCGCAGGGGCTGCTCAATTACGTTCCGCCGAAATAACAACAAGGTTGACTCCGGTCTAAAATTCCTATTTTCGGAACTTTAATCTGATTCCTTCCTTCATGAGTGAACTCATCAGTACTATAGCCACCGGCGTTTGGACACCCATTTTGTTTCTCCTCATACTGGGAGGTGTTTTCTTTTTCATTTACTCACGGCTCATACATTACCGGTACTTCACTCACTCCATTGACATCCTGCGGGGCAAGTACCACAACCCCGACGATCCAGGGCAGATCAGTCCGTATGAGGCATTGTCCACAGCTCTGGCCTCGACCGTAGGAATGGGCAACATTGCCGGTGTCGCCGCTGCCATCACTATAGGTGGTCCCGGTGCACTGTTCTGGATGTGGGTTACCGCTTTTGTAGGCATGTCAACAAACTTCTTCACCAGCACATTGTCAGTCATGTTCCGCGGCAAAGATTCTGCAGGCACCATTCAGGGCGGGCCGATGTATGTCATTCGGGAGGCACTCGGCAAACCGTACATGCCTTTGGCTGTGCTCTTCTGCCTGTGCTGCATGGTGGGTTGTCTTCCCATCTTCCAGGCCAACCAGCTCACGCAGGCCATCATTGATATCGGTGTGGATTCACCGGATGCCAAAGCCATGACTTTTATGTTCCTGGGATTTCAGATCAACACATTGAAATTCATCATCGGCACAATCCTGACGATCATTTCCGGTATGGTCATCCTTGGCGGCATTCAGCGCATCGGAAGCTGGGCCGGCAAGATGGTACCGCTCATGATCGTCATTTACTTCGGATCAGTGATCGCCATCCTGATTGTCAATATTTCCGAAGTGCCGAAGTACCTGCTTATGATCATCACCGATGCTTTCGCCGCGCACCATTATCATGGCAACCCCGCCCTCGGCGGCATGCTGGGCGGATTGATTGTTGCGGGTGTACGGCGGGCGTCTTTTTCAAATGAAGCAGGCATAGGTACAGCACCCATGGCGCTCGGTGCATCGCAAAGCACTGAACCCATAAGGGAAGGACTGGTGTCGATGCTCAGTCCCGCGATTGACACGCTATTGGTTTGCACGCTAACGGCATTGGCCATTCTCGTTACTGGTGTGTGGGAGACTTCGGATGCGAATGGTGTATCGTTGACTGCACATGCATTCAACAACTCGCTGCCTGGTGTCGGCAAATACCTTCTGCTGCTCTGCGCATTCTTTTTTGCAATCACCTCTCTTTTCTCTTATTCTTATTACGGCAGCAAATCGCTGTCGTTTTTGCTCGGTGTAAAAGCAGCCCGGTATTACGACTACTTCTACCTGGCCACGATTGTCCTGGGTGCTGTGGCCTCAATGGCTGATGTAATGAACATCATTGACATCGCCTATGCCCTCATGGCCGTTCCGACCATGGTGTCCGGGTTCATGCTGGCTCCCAAGGTAATGACAGAGGCCAAAGCCTACTTTATCAGAATGAAGAACGAGGAACGAAGAACGAATAATTAAGAACGAAGAAAGAATAATGCTTTGCCCGCCGAAGCTTCAGCGCGGGCGGGAAGAGTGAAAAACTAAAAGTGAAAAGTAAATGCGTCGCCGC
>JBDHXU010000154.1:0-7134 GCA_039810905.1 Cyclobacteriaceae bacterium
TATGCCGGTGAAACGCTTCAACAATTTTCCTGCTGTCAGCCCCGGCGAGGGTATTGGCGCCTGCTTCTACGAGTTCCACCCATTCGGTTTGGTCCCGCAGCGTGATACAGAATTTTCTGAAGAAATAGGCCTCCTTCTGAAGTCCTCCGCTGTCGGTAAGCACTAGCTTTGCATGATCGAGCATCATCAGCATGTCAAAGTAGCCGATGGGCTCAATGATTGTAAATTGGGCAGGTGTCTTCAATGTTGAAAGATGGCGCCTGGTTCTGGGGTGCAGCGGCACAACGACATCGACTGTCTTGTGGATTTCATTCAGCGCATCCACAATACCTGACAGCCTGTTCGGATTGTCTGTATTCTCAGCACGGTGAATGGTGGCCAGAGCAAATGACTGCTTCTCGAGTCTGAGTCTGCGGATAACATCAGACGTCTTCCTTGCTTTGTCAAGGTAAAAGAGGACGGAATCGTACATAACATCGCCTACCTGTTCAATCCGGCAAGGGTAATTGCCAAAGCCCTCCTCGTGGAGGTTCTTCACAGCCGTTGTCGTGGGGCAGAACAATATTGAACTGATCCTGTCGGTAAGGACCCGGTTGACCTCTTCCGGCATCTTCATGTCAAAGCTGCGCAAGCCGGACTCGACATGTATCACAGGGATATGAATCTTAACTGCGGCCAGTGCCCCTGCAAGCGTGGAGTTGGTGTCGCCATAAACCATTACCGCGTCAGGTTTGCCTTTAAGCAAGATGTCCTCCACCTTTTCAAGCATGCGCCCCGTCATGGCACCATGGCCAAGGCTGTTTACTTCAAGGTGGTGTGCAGGCCGCGGGATTTCCATTTCTCGAAAGAACACTTCGGACATGCTTTCATCGAAGTGCTGTCCCGTGTGAATGATCTTTTCTTGAATTCCGGCATTAGCCAGTGCCCTCGAAACCGGTGCGGCTTTAATGAATTGTGGACGAGCGCCCAGAATGGTCGTAATCGTCTTCATCCAATCAAGACTAAATTATGAGAAAGCCGGGATGCCCGTGATCTCATTACCGAGGATCAGCAGGTGAATGTCGTGCGTTCCCTCATAGGTGATTACGGACTCCAGGTTCATCATGTGCCGCATGATGGAATATTCGCCCGTAATGCCCATAGCACCGTGTACTTGTCTGGCTTCACGTGCAATCTCAAGTGCCATCTGAACATTATTGCGTTTCGCCATGGATATCTGCTGTGTAGTGGCCTTTCCGTCGTTCATCAACACACCGAGTCGCCAGGTGAGTAATTGTGCTTTCGTAATTTCGGTGAGCATTTCAGCCAACTTCTTTTGTACCAGCTGAAAGGAGCCTATGGGCTTGCCAAACTGTATGCGTTCTTTCGCATAGCGACGTGCAGATTCATAGCAGTCCATGGCCGCACCCAGCGCGCCCCACGCAATTCCGTATCGTGCTGAGTCAAGGCACATCAACGGTGCACCCAGACCATTCTTTCCTGGAAGTAGGTTCTCCTTCGGAACTTTCACATTATCAAACACCAGTTCGCCGGTAGCGCTTGCCCGCAGTGACCACTTTCCATGCGTTTCCGGAGTGCTGAATCCTGGCATCCCGCGTTCGACGATCAAACCATGAATCCGACCTGCTTCATTCTTCGCCCATACGACTGCCACATCGGCGCGGGGTGCGTTGGAGATCCACATCTTGGCGCCATTCAAAAGATAATGATCACCGGCATCTTTGAAGTTGGTTACCATGCCGCCGGGATTAGATCCGTGATCGGGTTCCGTAAGCCCAAAACAACCAAGCCATTCGCCTGATGCCAGTTTTGGAAGATATTTCCTGCGGTGGGCCTCAGATCCGAACTTGTAGATCGGATACATGACGAGGGAGCCCTGGACTGATGCAGTGGATCGCATGCCGGAATCGCCGCGTTCGATTTCCTGCATGATGATGCCGTAGGAAATATAGTCAAGACCGCCGCCACCGTATTCCTGAGGAATGGTGGGGCCGAAAGCACCGAGTTCCCCAAACTTCTTCACGATGTCATAGGGGAAATAGGCGCGCTGTGCCCAATCTTCAATGAAAGGTGTGATTTCCTTCTTGACAAAATCCCGGATGGAACTACGGATAAGTTTATGCTCCTCGGTCAGCAGTTCATCCAGTTGGTAGAAATCAGGATGATCATAGGCATCCTGCTTCAGGGACTTTCGAACCTTCTCCTGCTGAGTCGTTGGGGTTGACATACATTTCTTAATTTGCTGCAAGTTAACGAATATGGATTCAACCCTTGACCCGAAATTGCAGGAATTGTTGGTAAAGCTGCAGCAGAAATATGCTGTGATGGGACAGGACATGTCGTCCTACCTGGATGGCCTTCTTCATTCCGATTACCTTACCTACTGGGACTACATTCACCTCGACACTTTGCTCAGCCTGCAGAATCCAAAGACGCAATTTCCGGATGAAAGAGTTTTTATCGCTTATCATCAGGTGACGGAGTTGTTTTTCAATCTGGTGTTGTGGGAAATGGAGCAGATGTCAGCCAAAGAAAATGATGCTGCATTTTTTCTGGCGAGGCTGGAACGTATCAACCGGTATTTCGTAATTCTTGCTGACTCTTTTTCCGTGATGACCGATGGAATGGAGCGCGATCAGTTCCTCAAATTCAGGATGTCGTTGCTTCCCGCCAGCGGATTCCAATCGGCACAATACAGGCTGATCGAAATCTGTTCCACCGATATGATCAATCTTGTGGATGTTCAATTTCGTGATGATCAGGCCATGGCAGGGAATCTCGAACTTCAGTTGCAGCATTTGTATTGGAGAAGCGGCGCCACCGAACTTGCTTCCGGCAAGAAGACCCTCACGCTGCAGCAGTTTGAACAGAAGTACATGAAGAAATTCCTGGAGGCCGGGACACAGTATCAGAGTAAAAACCTTCGGCGCCTGTTTCATACCTGGTTTGAGAAAGATGAGAAGATCATACAAGGTCTTCGCGAGTTTGATCAGCTTGCCAATGTCTACTGGCCATTGGCACACATGCGGTCAGCGGCCAGATATTTGCATCGTGATCCGGAAGACATAAAGGCTACTGGTGGAACCAACTGGCAGAAGTACCTGCCGCCGAGGTTTCAGAAGGTCATTTTCTTTCCTGAATTATGGTCAGAGCAGGAGAAAGCCGAGTGGGGAAGGGCGGGGGTAGAGCGTGCTCTGGCAGGCGGCGGAAGTCGCTGAAAATCTGTATTTTTAGGGCTATTACCTCTCCCGTGATGAAACCGCAGGTTGTCCTGGCATTCTTCCTGCTCGCAGTGGCTTGTCAGGCCCAGGGTCAGTCTTTGTTTACCCGCTACACGTATCACGATGCGGAGAAGAAGAACATCAAGGAAGTTTTCCAGGTAAAGGACACCATCCATAACATACTCCAGGGCCGTTACGTGTCCTATTACCTCAACGGAAGCATTGAATCCAAGGGACAGTTTGCAAACAACGAGACTACCGGCGTGTGGGAGTTTTTCTACGAAACAGGAAACCTTCGGATGCGTGGGATACTGCGACAGAATTCCAACTATGGCAACTGGGAGTACTTCTATGAAAATGGAAACAAGAGCATGGAAGGTACGGTGAACGGCAGAAACAGGGAAGGGGAATGGAGGATATATTATGAAAGTGGTGAACTGAAAGAAAAGGGTGACTACGTAAACAATAAGCGCTCAGGATTATGGACAACATTTTTTGAAGACGGTACGCGTCGCGGTGAGATCGAGTACACTGATGATCATGGACGCTACACTGAGTTCTATCATTCCGGTAAGGTCTACGCCGAAGGACCAAAGTCGGGAGCAAAGAGTGTAGGTCACTGGCGGTTTTATGCCGAGGATGGGACACTCGAATCAGAAGGTGAGTACACCAACGGCAAGAAGAATGGTGAGTGGAAGCATTATTTCCCATCAGGGAAAGTCAGCTCACAGGGGCAGTACGAGAACGATGAGCCCGTCTCAAAATGGACTTACTATTTTGATGATGGTGCGGTGAGTTCAAGTGGTGAGTTTGTGGCAGGGAAGAAGAATGGGTACTGGAGCAGTTTTAATAAAGACGGGACCATGAGAAGTGAAATCACCTATTCCGATGGGACGGGTGAATACCGGGAATATTTTCCAAACAAGAAACTGCACGTCAAGGGCCCGATCGTTGACGGAAAGCGCGATGGCAAGTGGATCTATTACTCCAACGACGGAAAGATCGAGGGAGAATGCGAGTATCGAAGCGGGAAGGGGATTTACAAAGGCTTTTACCCCAGCGGAACCCTGCAAACCAAAGGCACGATGGAGGATGATCTTCGGGTGGGGACATGGGAGTTGTATGAACCGGACGGTTCGTTGTCAGGGTACTATAAACCGTTCTATGAGAACAATGAATTGGCCGGCGAGATCAACGCCCTGATCAATAAGAGCAAGCAGGTTCCGGCGCCGGTGATCAGAAACAACCGGCGTACTGGCTTTTATTATTTTAAGCCGCGTTTTCCTGAATATCGGAGCGTCATCATCGGTGCCAACCCAATGATGTCGTTCATTGGCCGCATGCCGTTGGCGATAGAATTTTACAACCAGGAGCGGCTGGGGCATGAATTTGAATTTGAAGGATTACGTACACCTTTTTTTACTGCCGACTCAGAGGTACCGGAAGGGAAAACTTATGAGCGCGGCTACTCTATAGCACTGAAACAGAAATTTTACAATGTCCTGAAAATGGGCATGTGGTACTTTGGTCATGAGGTCAGGTTCACCAACATTGGCTATTTCAATAACATGAGCTTTACCAAGGCGCCAAGCAACCTGATCACTGCGAGCGCTTCTGAGCAACGAGCTGAATACGGACTGATACTGGGTAGCAGGCTAATGCAGAAAAACAACGGGGATGGGTTCACCATTGATGCCTTCGTCGCTTATGATATTGGGTATCGATTTTTTGATGTGGATCCTGCCTTCAAAGATGTATTTTCAAGCCTGAACCAGGATACCTTTTCACATGGCTTCCGTTTCGGACTCAATTTCGGTTACTCATTTTCTTTCGACGGAAGGCACTGATCCCAAATCACCGATTAAGTTGTGAATAAGAAAGTTGAATGGGTATTGTCCCCGCAGGAAGCGTTTGATCGGGATTCCTTCCGGAAGGTGGTGGAGGAAAGACTCAGACTTGGTCCTGCCGGTGAGGAGCAATTCAGGCTTGTGCGAAGATCTATCGATGCGAGATCAAGGAAGGTTTCGGTGCACGTTGTCGGAGAAGTAATACCCGCTGGCGCGGAAGTCATTTCCTATAAGCGCGACTATCCCGATGTAAGCGAAAGTAATCGCGCTATCATTGTGGGTGCAGGACCTGCCGGGCTTTTCGCAGCGCTTAAACTGATAGAAGAGGGCATCAAACCGGTAGTACTCGAGAGAGGCAAGGATGTGCAGGCAAGAAGAAGGGATATTGCGGCCATTAACAAGGATCAGATCGTCAATCCCGATTCCAACTACTGTTATGGCGAGGGTGGTGCAGGAACCTATTCAGATGGAAAACTTTACACCAGGTCCACCAAGCGAGGCGACATTCGGAGGATTCTGGAAATCTTTGTGGCCCATGGTGCTTCAGAAGAAATTCTCATTGATGCCCATCCTCACATTGGAACCAATAAGCTTCCTAAGATCATCCAGCAGATGCGGGAGAGTATTGTCGGTGCGGGCGGTGAGGTTCACTTTGAATCACGCGTTACAGACCTTTTGATTGAAGGAGGGTCCATTGAGGGGGTTGTAGTGAACGAGACCGTGCGGGTTGATGGAAAGGTTGTACTTCTCGCGACAGGTCATTCAGCCCGTGATATTTTTGAATTGCTGGTAAACAAGGGCGTGAAGGTGGAAGCGAAGCCTTTTGCCCTTGGCGTGCGCGTGGAGCATCCTCAACAACTGATTGATAACATGCAATATCACTGCGGGCTGGAAAGGGGCCCGTGGCTTCCTGCAGCGCCGTATTCACTTGTACATCAAGTGCCTTTGGGCAAAGCCAGTCGCGGTGTATTCTCCTTTTGCATGTGTCCTGGTGGCTTCATCGTACCGGCAGCCACTGCACCAGGCGAAGTCGTGGTCAACGGTATGAGTCCATCGAGGAGGGATTCAAAATATGCCAACTCCGGTATTGTCGTTTCAGTAGAGGTAAGTGATTTTGCAAATCCGTCTCATCCACTTTCCGGTGTTGAGTTTCAAAGGGCGATAGAGCAGAAGGCGTGTCAAATGGCTGGAGGCCGACAGATGGCTCCGGCGCAGCTGCTTGTTGATTTTGTTCAGGGTAAAGTATCGGCAACACTTAATCCCAGTTCGTACCAACCTGGACTTGTTGCTGCTGATGTGAATGCCTTGTTTCCAGGATTCATTTCAGCAGCATTGCGCGAGGGGTTCAAAGCTTTCGGACAAAAAATGAAGGGATATCTTACCAATGAAGCGCAGGTGGTGGGTACAGAGAGCCGAACGTCATCGCCGGTGAGAATACCTCGTGACCCGGTTACTCTGAACCACACTGAAATTGAAGGACTTTTTCCCTGCGGAGAAGGGGCTGGTTATGCCGGCGGTATAGTTTCTGCTGCAATGGATGGTGAACGTTCTGCGGCGGCAATTGTTAATCACGTAAGAAAGAGATGAAAAAAACCGTAATCATTGGGGCCTCCACTAATCCGTCTCGTTATTCCTTTCTGGCGGCCGATAACCTTGTTTCAAAAGGTCATAACATTGTACCTGTCGGGATAAGGCGCGGTAGTGTACAAGGCAAGGAGATTCTGGATATTCGGACGAAGCCTGCTATAGAAGATGTGGACACAGTCACGATGTATATTGGTCCCAGGCACCAGCCGGAATGGTATGATTACATTCTTTCACTAAACCCCAGGCGGGTCATTTTCAATCCCGGAACAGAGAACCCAGAATTGGAGAGATTGTTGATGGAAAGAGGCATTCAGTTTCTCGAAGCGTGCACCCTCGTTATGCTCCGCACCGGGCAGTACTAGTTAACCGACTATACATTTCGATGGTCGAAACAAGGAACCCTTGAACCATGGACCGAGAACTGAGAACTAGAAACCCCGACGATAAATGTCGGGACTGCGCCAGAAATCCCGACGATA
>JBDHXU010000155.1:0-7040 GCA_039810905.1 Cyclobacteriaceae bacterium
CACATGGCCCATAACCACGACCATCACGATCACCATCATCAGTTTCCAGGGGCGGACCAGGTGGAAATGAGCAGGGCCTTCACGGCGGGCATTGTTCTTAATGTTTTATTCGTGCTGGTGGAGGCTTTTGCCGGTTTTGCTTTTGATTCACTGGCACTGCTGTCTGATGCTGTCCATAACCTCGCCGATGTCGGGACACTCGCGCTGTCGCTGGTAGCCTTCAGGCTTCTTAAAGTAAAACCTACCGCCCAATACACCTATGGTTACCGGAAGACTTCCATATTGGTGGCTTTGTTCAACTCCGTTGTACTCCTGGTATCCATCGGAGGCATTACCATCGAGGCCATCAGGCACTTCCTCCATCCTCAGGAAGTTCCGGGTATTGCCATTTCCGTTGTAGCCGGAATCGGGATCATCATCAATGGATGGACTGCCTACCTGTTTGTAGGCAAGAACCAAAAGGACGTGAATATTCAGGGAGCTTACCTCCACATGCTGAGCGACGCGCTGGTCTCAGCAGGAGTGGTGATCGGTGGCATCGCCATTTATTTCACAAGTTGGTTCTGGATCGATCCACTGCTCAGTCTGGGAGTGGCGGCCTTCATTCTGATCAGCACCTGGAAACTGTTGAAGGAGAGTCTGAGATTGTCGCTTGACGGCGTTCCCAGGGATATTGAAATCGAGACCATCCGTGCTTCCGCAAAGAAAATAAACGGTGTCATGGACCTCCATCACATCCACGTGTGGGCGCTCAGTTCCAACCAGAATGCGATGACAGCGCATGTGGTCCTTACCGACAAATCTACACGGGAAGATGAGAACCGGATCAAAGATGAACTAAAGCACCAGTTGGTCCACCAGAATATCCAGCACGTGACGCTCGAACTGGAGCACGAAAGCGAACCATGTGAGAGCGGTGACTGCTAATTCCTGAACTTTGCCTTGAAATAAAGCAGCACAAAACACAGCACAAGTGTAACGGCGTTGGCCAGGATTACTGGCAGGTCTTCCCGGATAAGTCCATAAGTAAGCCAGGAGATCGTACCGGTACAGAAAATCAGGAACATGCCGAGTGAAAGATCTTTTGCCGATCGGGTGCGGTACGTTTGAAGCACTTGAGGAACAAAAGCCACCGTGGTAAGCGTGCCGGCGACGAGGCCAAGAATCTTCACTGGATCCATGGCCTGCAATATAAACCTAGATATCCGACTTCTTCAGCTTCAGGTAGGCGAAGTAGTTAAAGAGAAAGGTCCAGGCGAGGGCAATTGCCACAGAACCAAAGGTGACATAGTCTCTGATTTCCTGGAAAGCATACCGTGCCAGGGGCATGGGAACCAGGTTCATGATGGACTCCAGCGGAAAGAACGGAATGGCACCAGGAACGTAATCATCCAGGTTGCTCTTGATGATCAATTCGATCAGATAGGAATTCAGAAGCAGGATGATGGTCAGGCCAGACCGCTGGATGAGCATCCCCAGCATAAGAGCAAAGGACAGGAAGGCAAATACTTCCAGGAAGTAAGCAGGATAGAAGGAGATGCCCGTGAGCCCGTAGGGAAAATCCAGTTCCGGGGAGTAGATCAGTCCCGTCACCACAGCAATAAGAAATACTGCCACCATGCTGAGCAAGCTGAGGACCACGTTCATCATGATCTTCGACCATACAAACTCTTCCCGGCTCATGCCGTCGATAATGTTCTGTCGGATGGTACGATAGGTGAACTCATTGGTAATGGAGATGACCACCATGATGGCAATGCCCATTTTCAGCAGCCCTGCGCCCCACGCCAGGTTCTGCCAGATGTCCGGGAAATGATACAAGGGTATCCGGTCAATGTTGATCTTCTGCCCGAAACCTTCGATAGTAGTCGCCAGCCACTTCAGAAATTCCATCCCGCTGGCGGCCCCCATGCAAAGGACGAAGAAGTAGAGTCCGCACACCACCCAGAATGTGCGGTAGTCGATCATCTTCTTGAGATCAATTTTTAACAGGTGCAGCATGTTCCGCTTCAGCTAAAATTTCGAGGAATTGTTTCTCGAGGCTCTTCTTCTGTGTGAGCAGGTGAGTGGCGACGATACCCTTATCGAAAAGAAACCGGTTGAGGTCCTGGCTGTGGTAACCCTCCTTCATCTTCACTACATAGTGTTGATTCTCCTTGCGGACGCCCGCTGCACCTTCAAAAGCTGCAAGCAGGATCTGCAGATCATCATGAAAAGCGACTACCTCCACGCTCTCCTCTCCCCGGCCCACTTCGTCCACCGGACCTGCATGGACCAGATGTCCCTTTCTCAGCACGGCAAAGTGTGTACAAACCTTTTGAACTTCATCCAGGAGGTGACTGGCAAGGATAATGGTCTTTCCGTCCTGCGCGATACGCCGGATGATTTCCCTGATCTCTGCAATGCCCATCGGATCAAGACCATTGGTGGGCTCATCCAGGATCAGAACGATGGGATCATTCAACAGGGCGGAGGCAATCGCGAGCCGCTGCTTCATACCCAAAGAATAGGTACGATACTTGTCGTCCTTTCTTCCGGACAACTCCACCAGTTCGAGTACTTTCGGTATATTCTCTGCCGGCGCCTGTTTGATCATCGCCATCAGTTCGAGGTTCTTCTGACCGCTGAGATAGGGATAGAAGATGGGGTGTTCAAGCACGGCGCCGATCTTTCTGCGCAGATGATGAGTGGGCGGTTCGCCAAACCATGAGAAACTGCCGGAGGTGGGATTCACTACGCCCATGAGCATGCCGAGTGTAGTGGTCTTGCCGCTCCCATTGGGACCCAGCATGCCAAATACCTGGCCACGCTGCACCTCGAGGCTCAGCTGGTTGACAGCCTGTATCCTCCCGAAATGCTTGGTGAGACCCTCAATTTTCAGAACTGTTTCCAAGTGTCTGTGATTAATCGATGTGGATCCCTTTGCTCTTCTTCTTGGTGTCCTTGTGCTCGGTGAAATCCTTGATCTTTTTTCCTATTTCGGAACTCCCGTCGATGGCGGAGAAGAGCGCACCGGCTTTGGTGACATCCAGGGAGCCAATCATATCGAGTACAAACAAACTGGTTGAATCATTCACCAGCACTACTGTAGCGGGCGTATGACCCGTATCGTTGAGATAGATGTCAAAATTCCGTCCGTCCATCCTGCTGGTCACAATGGCTTCATAGTTCTCTGCACGGTAATCGGAGAGCAGTTTCTTGTAATCGGAAGGTGCGAACCTGCCTTCTCCCTTGTCGATAATGAGGAACTTCAGTTTTTCAATGTTCCGGATCAATTCATCGAATTCCTTGTTCTCCTGCTGGTTCAGCATCCGGAGCGTATTCTTGTAGAAATAGAATGCCATGGAGTTGTCGAATTTCTTCTCCAATGCATCTGTGGTTTTGCTTTGTGCCGCGGCAGGTAAAATTACCAGCGCAAGCAACAGGTAGAGGAGTGCAGCTTTCATAAGGAACTTCCTTTCTTCATTTCCGAATTCCAAACGGAGAGATCCATATCACCTTTAATCTCCATCGCCACCACCTCACCGTTGTCTTCCACCAATACGAAGTAACGACCATCACGGTTGCCTTCACCGCGGTGAAATATGGTGATCCGTTCTCCTTTTTCTTTTATTTCGGCCACCTGGTCATAGGAATCATTTTTCAGGTAATTCTTAAAGCCATTCACTGACACCTTCTCTTCTGCAAAGGCATCTTCGGGAATCACCATGAAGCGCACGTGACTCACATTCCTCATGGACTGCCTAAGAGGATCTTCGTCGTGGGCCACAATGCCGAGGGCAGCCCTCAGCAGTATTCCACCGATACTGAAGGAATGGACGCCTTCCTTTCCTCTGAACTTGTTGCGAAGCGTTTCATAGCTTCGGCTTTGCGCGAATGACGGGACTGCCAGTACAGCCATAACTACCACCAATCCGATAGCTCTCTTCATATACATGATGTTAAACAGGGCAGGTCATCCGGAAGGATTCCTGCCCTGGTAAGTGGTTGAATGATTATTGCTGGTCGTTCTTCTTCTCTTCGGAATTTCCCTTGTCGTCCTTATCCATTTTGTGGAGTTTTTCAAGGCCGTCGATATTCATCTTGGAACCTATCTTGCTGATCTGCTTGAGATCAATTTCGCCGAAGAGGCTCAGCATCTTGAAGTCATTGTTGCTGGCAGCCACCATCACCAATTCACTGATCTTGCCGGGACTGGTTTCCTTGATGAGAAACTTCATATCCTCGTCCTTGTCCCTCACGAAGAGAAGCTCCTCGTAGTCTTTGGGGATGGCCGTGAGTGCCTCCTTGTACAGCGCCCTTGAATCACGGGCATCATCTTTCGCCAAAATGCGCAGCCCTTTGATCTTGCTGATGGCATTCAGGACTTCCTTGTCCTCCGGCTTCTCCACCTCCATGTTTGTAAACAGGCCGAACATCTTGCTGCTGATGGTCACCTGGGTGAACAACTCATTGTCCTGGTATTTGCTGAAGAACTTGTTGATTGCATCTCCCTGAGCCTGCGCGGCAACTGCCATGATCATCAGTGCGCCCGCCAACATTAACTTTTTCATATGCTTGTTCATTTTACTTTACGCTTGTCTCCACAGAGACGAATCAATTAGATATTTGTTTTATTATCGGTGTGTTTAGTCTGTACTTTCTTTTCCGCTTCATTCAACAGGTTGACTTTTTCAGCTTCCTTCTTTGCCTTGCCAAAACTGTTTGATATAAGCATCAGCGCTTTCTTGGTTTCCTCAAATGCCATTTGCGGGTCCGTGTAGGTATCCTGCATTTCCTTCGGGTATTGCTTGCGGATCTCCTGGCGGATGAAGTAGGTAGCTACCACCACCACCACGATGCCCGCCGCGATCCTTGCAATTCCCTGAAAGTTCATTGTGATCATCCTGCCTGCAGGACGCTTCTGCAAACGCTTTGTTACATCACGCTCAAAATTCTCTTGTACCGTCCGTGATCTTTCCTTCTCAAAGAAGCGGAACAAGGCCGCTGTCTCCTGCATATGGGTTGGCACGTCGGGCTGCTGAAAGAACTCCTTCAGTTCCTTCTCTTCTTCGAGGGAAGTCTCGCAGTTCCAGTACTTCTCCAGCAACTGATTGATCCGCTCAGAGTCCATACGTATTGATTTTAGTAAGCCGCTCCCGCACCGTGTTTCTCGCCCTGAATAAGTTGACCTTGACCTGGTTCAGATCCAGTTCGAGGATTTCACTGATCTCATTATAGCTGTAGCCTTCCACATCGCGAAGGTGCATCACCTGCCGCTGTTTGTCGGGCAACCCTGCCATCAGTTCATTGATCCGGTTAATGCTCTCTTTCATCTCTGCCGTTTCTACGGGTGTGTCCGTGTGAGCCGCTACGTGCATGCCTTGTTCAAGAGAATCTGTCTTGTGACGCTGGCTTTGCCGAAGGCGGTCCAGCGACAGATTCCTGGCAATTCTCATACACCAGGCTTCAACATTGTGAATGCTTTCCAGCTGGTCCCGGCCGTTCCACAGCTTAAGGAAGACTTCCTGCACCACGTCCTTGGCCTCATCGCTGCTCCCCAATAGCCGGTAGGAAAAGCGATAAAGCTTGTTTTTGACTGGAAATACGCGGTTTTGAAAAGTTTCCAAATCCATTCACTTCAATAGCTAGACGACCCCGGGAGGCCGATGTTACAGATCTCCATAAAAATAAAGTAAATACCTGGAGCCTGCCTTTTAAGGCTGTATCTCAACTAAATTGTCCGGCACATTGTTGCTGTGGCATGACAGGCTTGAGCACATTAAATGATCTGCACCACATAACGGAAACAATGCCCGGGACGGGGCATCGGATGCCTGTATTCTTTATCGGGCATGGTTCACCTATGAATGGCATCGAGAATAACGAGTTCAGCCTGAACTGGGAAAGATTGGGCGCTGAAATTCCTACACCCAAGGCCGTCCTCTGCATTTCTGCACATTGGTATACGAAGGGAACCGCTGTAACTGCCATGGAACACCCTCAAACCATTCACGACTTTTATGGATTTCCCAAAGCATTGTTCGATGTCCAGTATCCTGCTCCAGGTGATCCTTCCCTGGCACAAGAAACCGTCCGACTTATAAAGAATACTACCGTTCACCTCGATCACGAATGGGGTTTGGATCATGGCACGTGGTCAGTTGTAAAGCGCATGTATCCGGAAGCCAGGATTCCGGTTCTTCAGTTGAGCATTGATGGAACACGGGGCGCTGAGTGGCATTATGAACTTGCTAAAGAGTTATCGTCACTAAGGCAAAAAGGAATTCTCATCATCGGCAGCGGCAACATGGTACACAACCTCCGCATGGTCGACTGGCAGCATCAGGACACTGGCTATGACTGGGCCATCGAGGCGAATGAGACTTTCAAGTCGCTGATCGAAAAGAGAGATCATGCATCCCTGATGAAGTATGCATCCCTGGGCAGCGCCGTGCAGCTCTCCATCCCCACACCGGAACATTATCTTCCTCTTATTTACGCATTGGGTTTGCAGAACGAAGATGAGTCTGTAACTTTCTTCAATGACAAGACCCTCATGGGTTCAGTGTCCATGACCTCCGTAAAGATATCCTGATGGCAGAATCAGAAGAAAAGATCGTTGTCTACGAAGCGTTTGACTCCACCATCAGGGCCAACCTGGCAAAAACCAAGCTCGATGCTTACGGCATCCCTTGCTTTCTCGTGGATGAAAACTTCGTCAATCTTCTCCCCATTCAGAATGAACTTTTCCCCGGCGTGCGCCTCTGCATATTCGAAAAGGACCGGGCGAGGGTAAAGGAAGTACTGGCAGACGAGGGTGAGCAGTAGTGGCTTGGCAACACTATATGGGCAACATAATTTCAATTAGTTGTAGAATCTAGTCCAACTGAAGTCCGCGCAGGCATATCGGTCCAAAGACCAACGTGGGCGTGGCACGTGCTGCTTGAAAAGGAAGAGTCTTCCCTATAGCACACCCCCCGCCCTCCGCCCTTGTTGGTTTTCAAACCAACAAGCGCAGGCACTATCAAGCTGCACTCACTACTCCTCCGCGTGGAACA
>JBDHXU010000156.1:0-6941 GCA_039810905.1 Cyclobacteriaceae bacterium
GTTGAGGGAGCCAGGGTTTTAGAAGCTGCCTGGCTCAAGCACTTGAATAGGTGGAGATTAGCCGGGGAATTCCAATATTCTGACAACCTGCTCCATGTTTGGACCCGCAGCCAAATTCATTGGGATTTGCCCAGATGTTGTCCTTGCATTCCGGTCTGCACCGTTCTTCAAAAGCAGTTCACACATATCGACCCTCCCGGCATGCGCGGCCTGATGCAATGGTGTATAATCCTGCTGTTGCTTTGCATTGACATCCGCACCGTGCCTGATCAGTATATCCATGATTTCCAGACTCCCCATGGAGCAGGCTGAATGAATAGGAGCGACATGAAAGGAATTGCTGGCCGGTAGATTTGGATCTGCTCCTTTTCCCAACAGCCAGGCAACAAGGTCTGGATGATTGAAAAAGCAGGCCAAACCTAAGGCAGTGAAGCCGTCAGGTGCATGGGAATTGAGGAGCGCAGGGTTCTTTTCAAGTTCACGCCGCACTTTATCCTTCATGCCGAGACTGCAGGCTTCGTAAACGTTGATGGCATCATGAAATGGAAGAACAGCATCCACCACCTCCTTGTTGCGGCAATACACTGCGAACTGCAAGAGGGATATGCCATCTTCAGTGCGCTCCTTTGCAAGTGACGGATTTTTCCTGATAGCATTGACAGCTTCCTTTGTCTTGCCGGCTATTATGAGTGCAGTGATTTCGCTGATATCCATGAAGATTACTTTGTCAATCCCTTCGACTTCAGATATTCCAAAACTTCCACTGCCCGCGATCCTCCTTTTTCAGCATGATGAATCAAGCTGAGCTTGTGAGGTCCCCGGCTTTGTAGCAATTCAGGATAAGCGTCCGTCATGCCTTTTACAATTTCCAGTTTTCCAAGCATAGTTGCCACAAACAGGTCCATCCGCGCACCCTTTTGGATCAGATATTCGGCAATATCCTGGCGTCCCATGTGTCCTGCACCGCCCAAGGCGGTTTCAAAATCCCCTGCACCCCAGTCCCACGTGGCGTTCAGCAGTCCGGGCTGTTCTTCCAGCATGCGCTTGACGCCATCGAGATCTCCGTGCCCTTTAATCACAAAGTCTTTGACCACCTCCGGTTTGAGCGGATCGGGACGTGGCTGATCCTGCCCCGCTAGTGTCAGGGGCCAGAGCATTGCGAGGCCTCCAAGATGTTTAAGGAATACCCTTCGCGCGCAGGGTTGAAATGTGTTGTTCATATCCAAATATGACGAGTGAGACGATCTTGGCAAAGATTGTTACACCATCACAGAAGGAAACATGACGATCGTTGATTTAAGCGTGACGTAAATCAAAGACCCTGATTGCCGTTCAACCGGGTTAGAACTAAATTGACCGTATGAAAATGCGGAGGACTATTGTGATCGCCTTTGCGCTGGTGGCAGCTGTGGTGCTGTTCTGGTTTGCCTATTATTATTTCAACAACCGGAATTTCAGCTTTTCCATTACCATGGCGCTGACGGACACACTGTTCTATGCGTTAGCTTACCTGGTGGTGGCTATGGTACTTTTTCCCAGGTACCTGGCAAAAGGACGAATGGGTTATTTCATAGAGGGATTCATTTTACTTGTTCTCATCATCGGTTTGATGCGCATCTATGCCTATGGACAAATATCATCGTTGTTCGGCATGCCGTTCCGGATCAGTGTTTCCTCGATCGTCTATGTCTTAACCACTTCCACCTTTGTGGTCATGGCCGTGGGCGGCGTGAGGATTGCCATCGATTGGCTTCAATCGCAGCGAAAGGTGGAGGAAATACGCAAAGAGCGTATCGCCTCCGAGCTCAATTTCCTGAAGGGACAGTTGAATCCTCACTTCTTTTTCAATTCCATCAACACTTTGTATGGAAGCATCAAACAGGATAATGAGGAGGCTCGCGCCATCCTTCTCAAGCTTTCTGATATGCTCCGTTACCAGTTGTATGAATGTGCAGATGACGTAGTTCCACTCGAAAAGGAGGCTGCCTACATCCGGAACTTTGTAGATCTACAGAAACTCCGCACAGGCAAGCAGCTTAATGTGGTCCTCGAAATAGAAGAGGCCATCCTGGGCAGACCTGTCCCTCCCTTGCTGCTGGCACCGCTGGTGGAAAATGCCTTCAAGTACGTCAGCAAATCTGATGTGAAAGAGAACAGGATCACGATTACGCTCAGAAGCCATGGACAGGGCATAGAACTGATTACAGAAAATTCCGTTGAAGCAAAAGAGGAGGCCCCACTGCAGCGGGGTGGAATAGGTCTTTCCAATCTGCGCAAGCGGCTTGAATTGATGTACGGCAAGAAGTCCTCACTGGTCATTAATACCACAGATCGATTGTTTAAAGTGCATTTGAAATTGCCCGGATATGATCCTGAGATGTCTCATCATTGACGACGAACCGGTAGCCAGGCGAATCATCGGCGAGTTCGTGGGCCGAATTCCATACCTGGAGTGCGTCGGTGAAGCGGAAGATGCATTCAAAGCGGAAGAGCTGATCCGTGCACATCCGGTCGACTTGATCTTTCTGGATATTGAAATGCCGGGCATGACCGGTATGCAATTCCTCAAAAAGACTGACAACTCATTCCTGACCATTATCACCACTGCCTATCCCAATTATGCGGTCGAGGGCTTCGAACTCAATATCCTTGATTACCTCCTGAAACCGGTTTCCTTCCAGCGATTTGCCTCGGCCAGCAGCAGAGCCCTCGAGTACCTGCAACTCAAACACGGTGCGCACCCCGAGGAGTTCTTTTTTGTTCGGTCAGAAGGACGAATTGAAAAAGTGGCTTTCAATGAACTCGAATACGCTGAATCTATGGGCAACTATGTCATTCTTCATCTGACTTCCGGCAGACACATTATATATATGACCATGAAAGGCTTGCTCGAACAGCTGCCAGCAGACCGGTTTCTCCAGGTACACAAGTCCTTTGCCATCAACACAGCCAAGGTAAAATCCATTGAAGGAAATGAAATCAGGCTGGGACACGCCTCAGTTCCGATGGGGATGAAAATGAGGGACCAGGTGATGCAGGTGATTTTGAAAGGCAGAATGGTCAGGAGAAGCTGAAGAATGCCGAATGCTGAATTTTGAATGAGGAATGTTGAAGTCGTAGAAAAAACAGTATTAGCAATGAACAAAGATTTCACGCTATTAACCCGCCGCTCGTTCATCCGGCTTACGGGGCTCACCGGTACGGGTTTGTTCTTTGGTATTGGGTTCAGTCAGGGATCTGCACCTGCCAATTTACAGCCCAATGCCTTCCTCACCATTTCCTCCAATGGTGAGATAACAATCATGGCCAAGAACCCCGAGATCGGGCAGGGGGTGAAGACATCGTTGCCCATGATCATTGCCGAAGAACTTGGCGCGGACTGGAAGCAAATCAAAGTGGTGCAGGCTCCTTTCAAGAGAGTTTACGGAGATCAGTTTGCAGGAGGGAGTACAGCGGTTAAGTCCAACTGGGAAGCCATCCGGCGTGCAGGTGCTGCCGCCCGTGAGATGCTGATCGAGGCAGCAGCCAGGAAATGGGTCGTTCCTTTGAATGAGTGCGAAGCATCGTCTTCCCGTATTAATCACCGGCCCAGTGGCCGCATTTATTCCTTCGGAGAGCTGGCAGAGGCTGCATCAAAGCTGAGAGCGCCTTCGAATCCACCATTGAAAAAATCATCTGAATTCAGATTGCTCGGAAGCCGGGTGAGGGGAGTGGACAATCTGTTGATTGCCACAGGCAAGGCACTCTACGGTTCAGACGCCAGACCTGCAGGTGCGCTCGTGGCAGTTGTGCAAAGGAGCCCGGTATTTGGCGGAAGAGTAGTGGAGTTCGACGCTGCCGAAGCGCTTAAGGTCAAAGGAGTCGTTGATGTGTTTACTGTAGATCAGCCCAATGGTGATCCGCGGGAGGCTGTGATTGGCGTTGCTGTTGTTGCAACCGACACATGGGCCGCCATGAAAGGGAGGAGAGCATTGAAAGTAACATGGAGTAATCCGGAAGGAAATCTTATCAGCACAAAGGAGCTTCAAAACATTTTCAGAAAGAACCTTGAAACGGCAGGCACCATTCCGCTGCGCAACGACGGTAACTTCGACGAGGCCTTCGTGAAAAGCACACGCACCGCAGAGGCATTGTATGAGGTGCCCCTTCTAGCGCACGCCTCAATGGAGCCAATGAATTACTTTGCCGATGTCCGGGCCGATAAAGTGGTCCTCTCAGGTTCCACGCAAGATCCTGAAACAGCACGGGACAATGCGATGGCAATTACCGGGCTGCCCGCTGAGGCTATAGAGATCACCATCAGCCGGTCTGGCGGAGGATTTGGACGGCGATTGGTCACCGACTATTCTTCAGAAGCCATCTTCATTTCAAAGAAGATGGGCAAGCCGGTCCAGGTACTATGGACTCGAGAAGATGATTTTACAAAAGATTTTTATCGGCCGGCCGGCATGTACAAACTGCGGGGTGCCCTTGATGAAAATAACCGCCTCGTTGCCTGGCAACTTCAGGCGACCACTACCTCGCGCTACGCCTATGCCAAAGCGACGAGCAGTCACCACACTACGGAGGTCTTTCCTGATGGTTTCCCTGCAGGCTTCGTCCCTAACTTCAAAATGGAGTATACGCCCGTTGCAACGCCGATTCCAACGGGAGCCTGGCGTGCGCCAGGGCACAATGCCACGGCATTTGTCGATCAGTGTTTCATTGATGAAATGGCACACCTCGCCTCCAAAGATCCTGTAGCGTTCAGGCTGGAATTGCTGGGTGAAGGCGACAAGTTGATGCCGTACCAGGATCACGGCGGACCATTCTATTCTACAGCACGATTGAAGCAGGTCATCAGCATAGCCGCTGAAAAATCCGGCTGGAACGAGACACCACCAGGAATGTTCCGTGGCTTTGCAGCCCATTTCATGTTTGGAGCTTATGTGGCGGAAGTGGTTACTGTGTCTGTTGGCAAGGACAAGAAGATCAAAGTGGATGAGGTTGTTTGCGTCATCGACTGCGGGGTGCTGGTCAATCTCTCCGGCGCTGAAGCCCAGGCTATGGGCGGGGTGCTGGACGGATTGAGCGCGGCCTTATATCAGGAAATGATAGTGGAAGAAGGGAAGGCGACCGCTTCCAATTTCAATTCCTACCGATTGCTGAGAATGAAAGACCGGCCAAAGGTGACGGTTCACTTTGTGAAAAGTGATGCATCGCCGGAAGGGCTTGGAGAGATGTCACTGCCTCCGGTCGCGGCTGCACTGTGCAATGCAGTTTTCGCTGCTACGGGAAAACGAATCAGAAAGCTGCCGGTGGGTTCTTCCATCGCATGAGGCGGATTAAATGAATTATTAGCCGCACGTCCGCTGTGCATGGCTAATGTTTTGCGGGCCGATGCCAGCTCATTATATTCAGTATTATTTTCAATTAATCCGATTCAACTGTGCGCTCATTCAATTCAAAGCCACTTGCAGTCTTATTTCTGTTCGCTGCATTGATATCAGTGCTGAGCTGTTCCAGGAAGGAAGATGCACCCCGTTCGCCCTCAACACCTTTAACCGACTATGTCAGGAGCAGGGATGCGGATTTCAAGTATGAGATTTTGGGCACACTGAAGAAAGATCACTTCACCTACTACGTTGCACGCATGACCAGTCAGCAATGGCTGACTACCGACGAGGTGAATACTCCCGAATGGTGGCACTGGGTTTCTGTTATTGTCCCTGATGATTGCACGTACAAGACAGGTATGATGTGGATTGGCGGCGGCACCAAGGATGACGCCATGCCCTCGGAACCCAACAAGCTGATGATGAGTATTTCGGATTCCACACACTCCATCGTGGCGTATGTGCATAACATACCGTTCCAGCCTCTCGTATTTGCCAACGATACTGTGCACCGGTATGAGGACGCCATAATCGCCTACGGATGGAGAAAATTTCTGGAAGGTGGTGCCAAAGACCAGGATGCCATCTGGCTTTCCAGACTTCCCATGACACGGGCGGTGGTTTCTGCCATGGATGTAGTGCAAGACATTCTGGAACAAAAACAGCAGATGTCTGTCGACCACTTTGTGGTTGCCGGTGCCTCGAAACGAGGATGGACCACCTGGATCACGGCTGCCACAGACGATAGGGTAGTGGCTATTGTTCCTGTGGTAATTGATTTGCTGAATATCAGGCCTTCGTTTCAGCATCATTGGCGAAACTATGGCTCTTGGGCGCCCGCAGTGGGGGACTATGAAAGGGAGGGTATCATGGACTGGATGGGATCGAAAGAATATGACCGGCTCCTCGAGATAGAGGAACCCTATTCATACAAGTCAACCTATGTCATGCCGAAGCTGCTTATCAATGCAGCCGATGATGAATTCTTTCTTCCTGATAGCTGGAAGTTCTACTACCATGACCTTCCTGGTGAAAAGCATTTGATGTATGTGCCCAATTCCGGGCATGATGTTTCCGGGAGCGATGCACTCAGAAATCTGACGGCTTTTTATTCCAGGGTGCTGGACAACCAGCCGCGACCGGATTATACGTGGACCATCAATGGAGATGTTTTTGAAATCAAGACAAACCCTGCATCGGGGCCCGTAGCCATCAAGCTGTGGTCAGCGCACAACAACGACCGACGGGATTTCCGAATGGACGTGCTGGGACCCAAGTGGACGGCAACGGACCTCGCCCTTAACGCAAACGGGGTGTACACCATTCCAATAGCCACCCCTGAAAAAGGATGGACGGGGTATTTTGTTGAGCTTACTTACCCTGGACGGATGGCGCTAAAGGTGACAACCGGGGTGGAAGTGCTTCCCAAAAAATATCCATTCGACTCCTTTTCACCTTCTGTTCCGAAAGGAAGCCGGTAGAAGGGAATCAATTTGTCAGGGAGTGCACTGCCTCACGTGCAAGCTGTTCATCATCGGCTTCAGGCAGCCCGCTTACACCGATGGC
>JBDHXU010000157.1:0-6907 GCA_039810905.1 Cyclobacteriaceae bacterium
TGATTGACTGCTGCAGGTCCGCCGGCAAGACGAAGGCAAATATCGGTGGCGCTGTTGTCGCTGATAAGGAGCATCAGTTCCATCAAGCTGCGCACCGACAAGGCAACTCCTGGCTTGCTGCTGTTGGGCCAGTTGAATCGTTCGGAGATCATGCCACTCCCCGGATGGAGGTCAGTTTTCTCCAGTTCGATCAGTTGATCCAAAGTGTATTTTCCACTGTCCACCTTCGTGAGCAGTTCAATGGCTATTGGAATTTTGTACGAGCTTGCCATCGGAAAGAAATCCTTTCCATTTTGAATGATTTGTTTCCCGGATTCCACATGGATGGCCGATAAACCGACTTTCCCGCCCGAAGTTTCTGACAACCTTGCAATTTCCTGTTCCACTCGTTGTTTGGGCAGATCAACTGGAGGGGGCGTCGATACCTTCTTCTTTTGTGCGAAGGCATAACTCGTTGCGATGAACATGAGAAGTACAGGCAAGGCAAATCGTTTCATAGGATAGGTTTGTTTCAATTTAAGAAATCATCTCCAACGCCGTCCGCCGGCGGTCAAAATTCCATCCCCCATTCCGCACGTGAACAAATGTGACCGTGACCGGACAAGCGAGCTATGTCAAGGGCCTCAGGCTGCCCCCATGGCGGATTGGCATGGATTTCGGAAGTACCCCCGGCATCCAAATATTAAAACCAATGAACAAGACCATTACATTCATGCTGATCCTCATTGCCGGAACGGCGGCGGCGCAAATTATGCCTATTACCATCGAACCTTATGGAGGGAACAAGCGAGCCAGTGTTTCTGAACAAATAGGAATCGTCAAGGTGGAAGTCAGTTACAACAGACCTGGCGTGAAGGGAAGAGAAGGAAAGATCTGGGGAACGTCAGTGGCTCATTACGGATTTGTGGATCTTGGTCATGGTACCAGCAATGGCGCACCATGGAGAGCGGGGGCCAACGAAAATACGACGATTAGTTTCTCACACCCCGTTTACATTGAGGGTCATCCTCTGCCTGCCGGCAAATATGGATTCTTCATTGCCCTTGGAGAGAAGGAGAGCACACTGATCTTTTCGAAAGTGAACAATTCCTGGGGGAGCTTCTATTATGACCCAAAGGAGGATGCCCTTCGTGTCAACGTTAACAACCGGTCACTGGATCAAAGTGTGGAACGCCTGAAATATGAATTCATCGACCAGACCGATAGTACAGCCACCATCGCCATGCAGTGGGAGAAGAGAATGATACCCTTTACCGTTTCAGTCGAACGCAAGAAACTGCAAATGGAGGCATTCCGAAGTGACTTTCGTACAACCCGCCCCTATTTTGATTTCGATGAAGGTGTATTCTGGGCCATGAACAATAACTATGGTATGGAAGAAGCACTGGGTTGGGCGGACCGGGCGATCTCTTTCAGGGTGATGGGACGCAAAAACTTCTACACCCTTTCTGCAAAGGCCATGTTGCTCGCCAAAATGAACCGGATGGAAGATTCCAAAAAGGTGATGGAGGAAGCACTGCCCATGGGAACTGTTCAGGAGGTGCATTCCTATGGCCGCATGCTGCTTAGCCAGAAACGAAACGATGAAGCTTTCAAAGTTTTTAAAATGAACTACGACCGGAGTCCGAATGAGGTCTTTACCCTTGTGGGTCTGGCAAGAGGCTATTCGGCCCTGGGCGAGTATAAGAAGGCACTTCCCTTACTCAAGACCGCGATCGGAAAGTCTCCTGATGATATCAACAAGACGAATATCGAAACGATGATTAGAAAGCTGGAAGAAGGGAAGGACATTAATTGAGAATGTCAGCAGGGACCACCTGATGTGTTCATAAGTCTGATGAAGTTGTAACCGTTCTGCTGGACGTATGATGCATGGCAGCGTTATCTTTGTATAACCGTTGCCGTGCCACCAGCTTCAAAAACTTCAAGGATAGCCAGGAGAATTTTGATCGGATTCTTTTCAGCTATCTTCCTCTTCTTTGTCATCCTATGGGCCCTGGTGCAATTCCAGAAGGACTTGATTCTTAGGGAGTTTGTTGCATTCGTAAACGAGAGGCAGAGTGGACATATAGAAATGGGCAAAATGGACCTCAGCCTGTTTACGCATTTTCCACAAACTTCCATTGAGGTTAGTGACGTCCGCTACTCGGAGCCTGCGCCCTCGGAGGGACAGGAACCCCTCTTGTTCTCCGCCAGTGAGCTCTTTGCAACGATAGATATCTGGCAACTGCTTTACCATTCGGAAATTGTCCTTTCATCTGCCGGTATAACGGATGGGCACTTGAAACTTGCGCGTGACTCTTCCGGCTCATGGAACATACAACGGGTACTCAAACCCAAAGATCTGGGGAAAGGAAAAGGAATGACGTTGAATCTGAGCGCGATCCGCCTGAGGAATGTTGAAGTAGAGGTGGCGACTTCACGGGAGGACCTGCCTGTGAAGACCACGATCAATAACATGAACGCGGCAATAGAAGATAACATAGACAGTCTTAGTGCCCGTGTCCAAATGACCTTGACTTTGAATTCATTGAACGTAGGAACAGTCAGTATCAGTGACTGGGGGGCAATTGAAGCAGAGATAAGTTTGAACTACAACAAACATTCGAACCAGATATCGCTAAGCAAAGGGAGTATCGGATACAAAGCACTTCAGTTATCGTGTACAGGAACATACGTGCTGGAAGAAAAGAAGCCACTGGATGTGAAGTTTCAGGCGGTCTCCAGTGATTTTGCCCTGCTCTCGGAGTTGATCCGGCAGGACATTGTTCAGATGAATCCGGATTTACTGAAGGGAGGACACACTTATTTCAACGGGAGAATCTTTGGAAACCTTGAGGAAGGGATGCCGCAGATGGAATTCAAGGCGGGAGCCAAACAGATCACCATTCAACTTCCGGATCAACTGGGTTCCTTCAGTAATATCGGCTTTGAATTGGCATTTCATTCTGGTACGGCAGGTGACTTCTCTGATGCCGAGTTGAGGGTAGAGCAACTGAGTGGGAAACTTCCCGGTGGATCCATTGCAGGCTATTTCAGGCTAAAAAATCTGAAAGATCCGTTGGTAGACTGCAATATATACGCTGCCGCCAACCTGAAGTCCTATGATAAAGTCTTCAGGTTTCGCACGCTGCGTGACCTGGAGGGACAGGTCTCTTTTTCCCTCAAGCTGAAGAACTTTCAGGCGCAACGGAGTAAAAGAAAAGAAATACCGACAGCTCAGCTGGATTTGAAGTTCTCGGATGTGGGACTAACCTCATTGAGATCGGGACAGAGACTGAGTAAAGTTTCGGGCACTTTGTCGGCTGCAGAAGACAATATGGAATTGGATCTTACACACCTTCAATACGACAGCACTTTGCTGGCCGTATCGGGTAAGGTGAGTAGCCCCTTTCACGTCTTGCTGAAATATGATACCTCGGTCACGGCAGAATTGCATTTCCGTTCTGAAAGGTTCCTGACCAGGCACATCATCATGGATTCATCGAGGACAGCCAATGTGAAGGACGTTGCCAGCGACCTTCGCCTGGACTTGATAGCCCGAACAAGTGTGAAGAGTATTTGGCAACATGCTCTTCCAGATTTTGATTTTGACGTCACCCACTTTTCCGCCCGAATGGATCGCCTCGCAGACATTCGTGAATTGACTGCCAGGGGCAAATGGTATCGCAAAGGGATGGATCGCGTCCTGCAAATTGAAGGCCTGCATGCATCTCTCCAGCAGGGTCTTATGGATTTGCAAGGGTCGATGACCCGGAGACCCAACAGGGAACTGGAAATTGATGCAGATGTTTCAATAAAGCAGTTGCCATGGAATCACATTGACGACCTGATTGCTTCCATCAACCATACCCATCAACCGGCTGCTAAAATGCTGACTCCTGCGGAGATGAATCTGATAACGGCAAATCTTGACCTGTCGGCCGTCTTGAACCCCAGGCCATTTTCGATCAGCCAATTGCAGCTGGCTAAAAGCAATGTGCTCCTTGAATTTTCGCAAGGCCTGAACATCAACGCCGAGAAACTTGATCTGGATGTAAATGAGTTGGCATTCAAGAGAATGAACAGTTCTTCAGCGGTAACAGGAATACAATCTCTCCGGGGAAACCTTTTCATCAATTCATTAACCCTGCCGGGTTTTGGAAAGGCAACATTGAACTTGAAGGCTGATGCGGTCAATGATGAGCAATCCAGGGGGACTACACTGGACATTCATGAATTGTCGCTCCGGTTGCCTGATGGCGGGTTGTCACTGGAGGGCAAACTGCAGATGCCATCATTGAATGAAATGATCATCTCAACAAATACACGGATGAATCGCCTGAGTTTAAGTCAGCTTGTGCACCTGGTGAATGTTATTCAGCTCCGTAAACCGGAGCAAAGTTCGCCTGTAATGCCCAGGATATTAAATGTCAAAGCTGAGTTGAATGCATCGTGGTTGCTCAAGCCCTTTCAGATCAGGAACATGGAAATTGCCAATGGTGCATTGGACATTGCCTTGACAGACTCATTGACATGCAAGACTTCAGCTATTACAGCATCCGTTACAGACATGACGTTTCATCATGCGGGCGACAGTACATTCAGTATTGTGACGGGATTGAATGGATTTGTGGATATACCCTCTTTTAAAATGGGTCGTCGAAACGCAGCAAAAATCCGGGTGGAGACAAATGGCAGGAGTTCGCAATTCAACGTCAACATCCTGTCAAATCTACTGGGTGGTCAGAACCATGGACAACTGTCTCTGGACTTTTCAAGAAAGCCATACTTCTTCCGTCTGCAATATGCAGATGGACAGATATCATCATCTTCTTTGGCAGAGTTGTTTATCAAACAGAAAACGTTTGTAGGTCCTGCCCGTTTTCGTATGGATGTGCAGGCCTCGGGAACAAAGCAGTCTGAATTATTCCGCACCATGCAGGGTGGCATGACGCTGGCTGCCGACTCGCTTGTACTTTATGGTCTTGATCTTGATGCGTTGCTGGAAGATTATCGCAAGAGCCAGAACTTCAACCTGGTAGACGTAGGCGCATTCATGCTCACCGGTCCTGCCGGGCCTGTGCTGACCAAAGGGAATGATTTTGCAAAATTACTTTCCATCAAACTGCAGCCCACAGACAAAACCGAGGTGGTGAGATTCTTTGCCAATTGGAATATTTCGGCCGGAATGCTGGCGGCCCAGGACGTGGCATTGTCTACGCGAAAGAATCGGGTGGCCTTCCTTGGAAAGATCGACTTTGTGAACGATACCATTCCCGGGTTTACCGTAGCCATCCTGGATCGGAAAGGATGCAGCATTATGGATCAGCAGTTGTTCGGCAAACTGAACAAACCCCAGCGCGGCAAGCCCAACGTAATGGGGGCCCTGTTTGGCTCCGTAACAAATGCAGTGAGTGCGGTTACCCCAACAGACTGCAAAGTGGTTTACAATGGATCAGTGAAACACCCACGGTAGGGAAACCTTAGTCGCGTGTTTTAACGGTAGTAGATTCATTTATATAGCACCCTACCTGAATTTTCTGACCACGTTGATAGTTCACGAGAAAGATTTCTTCTATTGAAGGGAATAGTTTCTTCGCCATTTCCATTTTGTGGTGATTGCCCGCTTTCTGGTAATAATCGAATGCAATGCAGTACACGGCCCGGTCATCCGCCATTACCTTGTGCTGCGCACAATCGTCAAAGCTGCCATAATACAAGTCCCCAAGCTTCTCATACGCTTCCTTGTTTTCACTATTCAGTTGAATGGATTTTCTCAGGAGGGATTGGGCTGCTGGTTTGGATCCCAAATGCTCGTTCCACTCACCCTGGATGAGATAAATCTCTGCAGAATCTTTCCGGTCAGGCGCAACCCTGAGCGCCTCGCCCATGTAGAAGGCAGCTTTTTCATTGTTACCGGAATTGGAATACTGTATGGCAATATTTTTCGCCAGACCAAAGTCTTGCTCCTGCTTGTAAACTGCCTCGGCAGCTTCCACCCACAGGGGATCATCCGTGCACTTGTTCTTCAGGAGGTAGGCCAGGACCCGTTTTGCCAGGACAAGATCCTCCGGTGATTCATGAAGTCGGGGCCCCATATAGGTCTTTACAAATTCACAGTCCACTTTGACAATCCTGAGAAGCCACTCATCCACTTCTGATTGTATTTTCGTCAGCTTTTCGGTCTGCGTCTTTTCTGTAACGGCCTTCAGCTTGTCATCAATTGCCTTGGATATGATGTCGTACCGCTTCAATATCTGATCCTCATTGTATCTCTTCTCCTTGGCCTGACATATTACGAGCGTCTGCATATAGGGGAGCAACGTGGCGTCAAAAACATTGGACCCATTCAGCTCAAAAGCCTTGTCCATCCATTCCAGTACCGACCAAGGGTCTGGTCCTTTCACCTTGTACTTGAAGGCGGTCAGGGCCTTTCGGTTTGTTACGGAGCCAACTTCACCACAATGCGTCATGCGCAGGTCGTAGAGCATCATAATTGTGTCCACAAGCATTGCCTTGTGAGCGGGGTCACTTTCTGCATCTGCGACATGCTCATAAGCATCCACACCCTTTACATAAATGGCCACATTGAGATTGGGTGTATGGTTGAGCAGCCAGGGCAAGGCGTTAGCAGCTTTTCTGTACTGCTTGCTTTGTATCGCATCCTGGAAGATTGCGTAACGTTCCTGGGCATCCTGTTCCGATTCAGGCCATTGCCAGGTCTTGCATTGAGATGATGCAGGTGTAATCGGCAGAAGCGCTAAAAGCAACAGCCACACCAATATGGATCCTTTCATATTGTGATGTTAATGTGGGTGGGAACGCCAACTTATGAACTGAACCTTAACTGAGGTTTAAGTGAGTTCTTAAGCAAGCCGAAAGAACGCTTAAAGAAAGTTAAAGAGATGAAAGAACATCTTCAGCG
>JBDHXU010000158.1:0-6819 GCA_039810905.1 Cyclobacteriaceae bacterium
GGGCGTGGACCGAGATAGCGTCAAAGGTGGACATTGACATACCTGCGAATTTGCTTCCTTACCTCAACGACGGAGTGGCTTCGTTTCGTTGGGAAGTCTATCAAACGTTGCCAGGGTGTGCTTCCATCGATGCTTTCATGATCGATTACAGCGAGCTGGAGCTGTGCCGGGGCACGGATACTGAGCACCGTTGAAATTTGCCTGAGGTTTCGCATACTTTGTACGTCTCAAAGTATTGCCATGACTCCAGCCAATGTCAGGTCCCAGTTGTATGAACCGTACACAGTGTCAGCCGAGCAAATTCGGTTCTTCCGGGAAAATGGCTTCATCAAGTTGAAAAGTGTGCTTTCTGCTGAGACAGTTGACTGGATGGACAAGGTGATTACTGCTGAAGTGGAGAGGCTGAACCAGCAGACCCTCCCCATGGAGAAGCGTGATACCTACGGTAAGGCCTTCCTCCAGGTGATGAACATATGGACCAGGTCGGAGGTTGTAAAGGAGATTGTGTTCAGCAGACGGTTGGCTAAGATCGCCGCAGACCTGATGGAAGTGAGTGGCGTGAGGATCTATCATGATCAGGCATTATATAAGGAGCCACGTGGCGGCCACACACCCTGGCACGCCGACCAGTACTACTGGCCTCTTGCCAGCGACAAGAGCATTACAGTCTGGATCCCGCTTCAGGAGACTCCGTTGTCATGGGGTCCTCTTGAATTTAGCGCCGGCAGCCACAGACTCAGCAGTGGCCGGAACCTGAAGATCAGCGATGAAAGCCAGGATTTCCTGGAGGGACAATTGAAAGAGAAGGGATTCAGGCAAGTGGTCGAACCATTTTCTATGGGGGAGGTCAGCTATCATGCCGGCTGGCTTTTCCATCGTGCCGCGCCCAACCACAGTGGTCAGATGCGCAAAGTGATGACTGTAATCTACATGGACATTAACATGAAACTTAAAGCGCCTGACAATGACAACCAGGTCGCAGATTGGAATACCTGGTGTCCGGGTGTCAAAGTAGGGGAAGTTGTGGACTCGGTTCTAAATCCGGTCTTGTATGGGGAGGGAAGTTTCTAGTTTCTGGTTTCACCTTCATTCCAACTGTGCACCCGGAACTTCTACCCAACCGCCAGCAGCCAATGCCCAGCGGCCGCTTAAATATCCATCGGCAGCTCAATCACTCCTCCCTGTTTCCCATTCACATAGAACTGAATTCTGGGATATCCGTCGTGGCGTTCAATGGAGAAGACCTGCCCAGGCCGGTAGGGCTTTTTAAGTTTATCGCCGCGGGTGATGGTAAGCCATACGTTAATGCTTTCGGATCCAAGTTCCACTTTGTCCATGACGATCGCTGTGGAATAGGACGTGGGTTGACCGATTATGGCAACGGTAAAGTTGATGATGAATCCGGGCAAGTCGGCTGTAGCCCCTATCTTTTTGAAATACCGGTCAAGATCCTGCTGGTTATACAGGAGGAAGTAGTTTAGGCTGTCTTTGAGGTCATCAGCCTTGTTTACCTCATACCCATTGAACGCGCCGAAAGCCAGTGTCACCGGGGCGTTGGCTCTTGCGACACTGTCTGCCCTCGCTATGCTGTCCTTCTTTTCTTTTTCAAGCTGTTCGGAAGTCTTTCCTTTCTTGCAGGCGGATAGGAGAGCCAGTATACTCATAAGTATGATTGTATAACTGAGCCCCCGTTGCAGATACTTCAACATTGGATATTCAACATTCATTGTTCAACATTCCGTATTCTTCTCTTCGTCTTCCTCCCTGTTTCAATCAGCCGCATGGTTTCTCTCACGGCGATGGCCGGAAGTTTCGCTTTGTTCAAGTTAACATATTTTTTGATCTCTTCAGGGAAGGTCTTCACAGCGCATCGCAAAACCCAGGAGATGGCTTTGGTGATCAGTACTTCCTTTTCATGACAAAGCCGATCAGTGTTACGCAATGCTGTCTTCAATATTTCCGGTTCGCCTACCTTCCGAAGTGGCTGGCAGAAGATCACCAGGGATGCCCTTCGCTTGTTGATGTTCTTGCTCTTGGAGAACTTCTCGGATAGTCTCTTCCACGCCGGCCATTGCTCCGGTATCTCGGTCAACGAATATTTCCCAGTACACAGGGAGTCGATCTCGGCCCAGCCCTCCAGCTCATTCAGCCATTTGTCGAAGAGAGTCGGCCTGAACTTACGTTGCTCTTTTTTTGAATAGTCGAGCAGCATGCCCACCATGCACTTTTCTGTGGATGACTTTCCTTTGATGAGGCTATCCAGCACGAGTGAAAGTTCCCCGGCGGTGATATTGCGGTGAGTTCTCATCCAGGCTCTGGCTATCTCGCGAAGCTTACCGTTGTTTATGGGGTACCGTGGGTGGGTGTTTCCAAGGTAATGGTCCAGGAAGGTATGATGGGTCGCCTTGCCTGATATTCTCTTGATTTGTTCCAATATTTCCCGGTGATACCGATGCATCATATAAGGTTATGGCCTGGCAACTAAGATCGTGAACTATAGAATCTCTTCAAAGATTGGGGTGTTTTGGCCTGCTCCGGGAATATCTTGTCCAGATTAAAAGTTTCAAAGGGAACAGAACCCTCTGCTTCCCGGGTTATCTTGCATGCATTCCCAAAATCATGATTCAGGAAAAGCAGGTTCATATTCTTATAGGCTGCGCCGATGCCCGTGACCTCAGCCAGGTCCAACTTGATGCCGTCAGTACTGTAACTGAAGCTTTCAAGAAAGATGGAATCGAAATTGAATACCACGTTGTGCGCGCTGCCGGATCCTTTGTGACCCCCGATGTGATAATGGATATCAAACGAACGGTGGAGCAGGCACAGAGAAACCTCACTCAGCCCATTCCTATACGGTACTTTGTTCATATTCAGACGCATGGCCACCTCACAGAAGACTCCAACGACAACTACATCAGCCATGTACATGAACTTCGGATTGTGGAAGGCTCACCTTTGAATTGCGGCATGCTGAATGCCTCTTCGGTCGGCGTTGAAATAGAGAAGTTGATTATAGATGAGAAGCTGGCCTATCCCCTGGGAGGCAAAATGACGTTGATCGACAATGACACCAAGATCAAGCAACTACTTAATGAGCATTACGCGTATAACGGCTACCTGGCGGGCGACTGGATATCCAGCATTGACTTGCTGCGTACCCACCCGCGCCACCAGCGTACGGTGCTTGAAAAGGCCATCAACTCCGACCCCGAGCTGAAGACACTCAAGTTCCAAATCACGTGCGGATTCATGGACTATTCCATTCATTCCTTGATCAGGGTGGATGACGGTGATCCTGAGGTACCATTCTGGGATGAGGTACAGCAGTACATCCGCAGCCGTTCTGAAAATGAGCGTACAAAAAAGGAAATACTCATTCATCAGTCAGCGAAACAAAAGCCGCTGGCCGGACTTTTGTGTATGACGGACCCCAGACAGTCGGAGCGCGCTGCTGCCGCATCTTATTACATGAAACTGAAGAACCTGTCGGGCGGAGACACCTACCTGCCCAACACGCTGTTCAACATGACGGGCAGCTCTTTTGATATCCCGCAAACTCCATTCGGCCCTTATGTGATTGCCGGCTTCTACTTTAGTGTTCGCTATCTGGGACTTACGGACCAGATGATTATGGGCTACGATGAGGCCCAGACCAGACGGATTCTCACCAAAATCAAGAATGACCCAATTATGAATCTGATTGTGACTAAATTTAAAGTGAATTTAATCCCTGTCAACCATGTCGACGTTGCGCATGATTAAAGCAGTACTGATCTTAAGCCTCATCTCCGGAAGCCTCTTTGCGCAGAAGAAATTTGTAAATCCCGAAGGCCTGCTCAAACCTCCCGGATACACGCATGTGGTTATTGCAGGAAATACGGTATATATCTCAGGACAAGTGTCGGCCGATGAGAAAGGGGTGGTTATAGGCAAAGGAGACATCCGTGCGCAAGCGGAAAAAGTGTTCAGTAACCTTGAGACTTGTCTACACTCTGCCGGTCTGACTTTCCCGGATGTGGTGAAAATTAATACGTTCATCGTGAATCTGAAGCCTGAGGACCTGGCGGTGGTGAGGGAGGTTCGGAAGAAGTACCTTCCCCAGGAAAATCCCCCTGCGAGTACGCTGGTGGGTGTAACAGCGCTGGCCAATCCTGATTTCTTGCTGGAGATTGAGGCGGTGGCCGTGAAGAAATAGTCAGTGCGTCGTAGATTATTTGATGTATCGCAGGGTCGCAGTTTCTTCTTTTGACAATCCGGTTACTCTTCTGGCCCTGCAGGCACTGTTCCACCGGGATCGGAACTTGCCTTCCGCCCAATCTGAGAGAATGAGTGGATGGATATAACTCGACCTGCAAACAGAGGGTGTATTCCCAAGGTCGGATGCGACAGTCTTGATGACCTCGTTAGCCACTTTTTTTCTCCCGGTCACTGTTTCGGGATCTAATTGCTTTGACAATCGCGAAGCTGTCTTCCAGGTGGCGGCCCATGTGCGGAAGTCCTTGGCAGTGACTTTCCCGAATCGGGAAGTGAGGGCATCCAGGTACTCATTGATATGATTGGACTTCACATCATAGTCGTGTCCGTTCCCGTCTTCATACCGGAAAAGATCCTGTCTGCGGTTTCTGCCGCCAACTTCACCTGATGCGATAATCATGCGGGCAAGATCATCTTCCCAGATTCTGCGTTTCCACAGTTTGCCTGACTTACCCACAAACTCAAACACGGCATCGAGCTTCCCTTCCGCAGCGCGTGAGCGGTCAATAGTCATGTGACCTTCCTTAAGTGTGGTAAGTCCGTAGGAGTCGTTTTGTTTGGCGTACTCATCGTTGCCCACGCGAAAATGGTACAGGTCGATGAGGCGGATCAGGAGGGCGACTACTTTGTCCCTGGGCATCCCTTTCAGACGGAGGTCCGCATCCACCCGCTTTCTTATCGCAGGCAACACTTCAGCAAATGAGGAAATGCTGTCAAATTTCTCAGCCGCTCTTGCCAGGGTCCAACGTTGATGATACCGGTACTGCGTCCGACCTTTTGCGTCGATTCCAGTAGCCTGGAGTTTGGCTGAGGGGTCGGGGGAGATCCACACATCACGCCAGGCAGGAGGTAGCACCAGTTGATTGCAGCGATTGATGATTGAAGCTCTTACGATGCGCTTGCCGCGATGGTCAAAGTAATCCCAGCGCGGCTTCTTGCTGCCCGCAGCTTTTGATTTCTTACGGGTAATACCAGGTTTCATGGCCCTGCCTGAAGTTAGCAAATTTCAGATTAAAGGAATTCAGGAGCTGCCTGGCTCTGCATTAGGAGTCTTATCACTGACCATCAGCCCAATGAACATCGCCACACCGGTAAGTACAATCAATAGGAAGAGAATGCCATCACTCACCTGGGGGAGTCGTTCTTCCGCTGGAATGCTGTAAAAGAGCAGGATGGTGATTAGTCCGCGGGGGGCAATGAAAGTCAGCGATGAAGCATGTTTGGGCAGTGTCAGGCGCAGAAAGAGATACCGCAGACCCAGGATCAGAACAATGATGATGAGACCCACAACCACCACCTCTTGCGACTGGAGAAGGGTCAGGTTCATCGTGTAGCCGAAGAGAAGAAAAAAGAAGGTACGTATGATAAAGGCAGTCTCAGCGGTCATCATTTTCAATTCGCCCAACACGTCATTTAGCTTGTCGAAGGACAGGACGAGCCGGATTCTTGGGAAATTCAGGAGTTTGTAATTGCTGAGCACGAGTCCGAAGCAAAGGACCAGCACGAGTGAAGGGAGATGAAAATATTTGGCAACAGAATAGGTGAGAATAATGATGGCAAAAGTGAGGAAGAAGCGCACATTGGAATTCACATAATGCAAAAGAAGTACAAGAGCCGCCGTACTGACAATGGAGATGATCAGGATAAGGAACAAGTCCATACTGAAATTGAGGGCTGCAACCCAACCTGTTTCGGGTTCAAAGACGAAGAAGTTGAACGCAATGATGCCCAGAATATCGGAGAAGGCACTTTCGCACACTACAAACTCCCTTCTTTCTTCATCCATTCCAGTCACGCTGGGGATGGCAATGGCACTGGAGATCACAGAGAGAGGGATGGCGTGAATAAGTGCTTGTCTGAAATTAACGTGATAATATGCCATGAAAACCGCTCCGATCATGGAGGCCGTCAGGATAAGGAGCACTAATGCAGCCACGAATGCCTTACCCATGAGCGGAAGCTTATGTTTCTCTATCCGCAGGTCGAGAGCCGCTTCCAGCACAATAAAGATCAGCCCGGTGATGCCCAGTAGTTCGAGAAGAGTCTGGGTCCCGGGGAGGGTGAGTTTAAAGAAGTCGCCTGCATACTTCAGTCCGATGCCGGAGCCAATAAGCAGCAGCACGGACGGTATTTTCAGCGTGCGCGCGATATAGTTGAAGATATAGGAAATCACGACAAGAACGCTCAGAATGATGAGAATGCTATAGGCGTCGAGTGTCTTCATGATATTTTCGTTGGGTTTGAAGATAGCAGAAACCAGGGAACAGGTTGCTTTAAAATACCTTAAGGAGTAGCCAACGCAACTAAAGCAGCAGACTGGCACGGCGAATCAGTGCATTGCTTTCGGGTATTCGACCCGATGTATTACCTTTGCCACCTGCCTTTGGCAGATGTTCTTTTTGGCTCCGTATTTCAATGGATAGAATTTCAGATTCCGATTCTGAAGATGCAGGTTCGATTCCTGCCGGGGCTACGCTAAAGTAGACCCTGAAGCACGCGCTTCTGGGTCTTTTTTTAAGAAGCGTTTTGAGCGTTGCTTCAGGGTCACTTTAGCGTGGTGTAGTG
>JBDHXU010000159.1:0-6627 GCA_039810905.1 Cyclobacteriaceae bacterium
CTAATCCTTATTACAATTATCAAAACAGAAGCAAAAGAATTTGAAGTGATTACAGTCAGAAGAGCACACTTGTATGGTTGCCTGATAAGAAGAATTCCAATGACAAATTTGAATACCTCTTTAGTGTAACAGTAATTATTAAGTACTATGACCTGAAGGGTCTGAAGAGCCAGTAGATACCAATCATATCATTCCGGTTGTGCTCTTCAATGATGTAAGATTATTCCGGATATTGTACTTAAAGATAACCTCTTGAATGTTTTCAATTTTTTGCCCTATGCAAAACGCTTTCACCATCTCAACTGAAACGCTTCACTACTTTTATAAAGCTGAAGACCACCCGGAGTGCAAAGCCCAACTCATTGCTTTTCTCCGCGAATTCGGCACCAATAGTAGCCTCATTGAACTCTATGAGAGTTTTCTTTCGCGTTCCTCAAAGCGTGATTATTTGATCAGCCGGCTCCCAGATCAAGAGGAATAGAATCTTCATAATACTGGTTCCCAACAGTTTCTTGGTCCTGCCAACCAGAAGGAAATCATGAATCAACTGTTAAATAATCCGGATATCACACCTGATGGCAGAATGATCGAATATCATTTTGAGCGTTCACCCGTTAACGGGGAATACTTACCTATGACGGCTTTGGTTCTTAACCAGGAAGTTGCCGTGGAGTATCAAGACGAAAGGCAGCAACCGTTCTTTGCTTACTTCTTCTCATTCATGTTTGGGCATACAGCCTTTCCCAAAGAATTCCTGGAATATCACCTTTCCCAAACGTTTCTAGGTAATGCCAAACGGTTTTCTGACTTCCTGATGACCATTAATTACGGCTTCAGAAATGCAAATGAAGGTTATGTAGACCTCATGAAGTCCTGGTTAAAGGAAAGGCGGCGGAATGGAACAGGCAGTCGTTGAGAAAAGGACAAACCAGTAACGATGTTGATTTGTCCGCTTCAGTAGTCCCGTAGGTACGAATATCGAACTGGTTTATTGAGGAGATCAGGAGATTCGGATACTCATGGTTATTATCGCCTGCTCACTAAACACGTTGGCCAGCATCAGTACACCGTGTTCTGTAAAAGCATATGGTAATGAGCCACCTAAATACTGCTTCGATAGTATCGCATTTTGCGATACCATATTGTCTACCTCTTTTTCGTATAGCAGGAAATCTGGCTTTCCAGACTATTCATGACGCTAAAGTGACCTGAAGCACACTCGAAGCGCTAAAAAAACCAGAAGCGCGTGCTTCAGGGTCTACTTTAGCGTAGGAGAACGTGGCTATCTGACCATTGGTAAAATTTAATCTCTTGCTAAATATTTCCGTACTGCGCAGTCTCCCGAATTGGATATATTGTCGTCTCCATCTGTGTTATGAGAGGAATTTCACCGCGGTTCGGTTTGCTGATCTTCATTCTTCTTGTATCCGGGCACCTGGCTGCCCAGAAGGGTTTGTCTTCTTCCACTGACCAACAACTACTGGCACATCGTTACAAGAAATCGATCGGTGTTCAGTCGGGGATCATCAACGGAAGGGACTACCTGGGCTATGAACCGGTAGGAGATGAGCATCCTTATTTTGAGGAGGATGAATGGGCCACCGGATCCGTGGTGTATGACAATATTGTCTATGACAGTGTGGAACTGCGCTATGATCTGGAGAAAGATGTTCTTGTTTACGAACATGACTTCAATGGTCAGATGGTGCAGCTGGTATCGGACAAAGTGAACTCCTTCCGTCTGCGAGGGCACACGTTTGAGTTTCTCAACTTTAAGAAGGGAGACTTCACCTTTGAAGGATTTTATGATCTGATTTATTCGGGCAGGTCCAAAGCCTATGTAAAGCGAACCAAGAGTTTTCAGAAGCGGTACAGTTCAACGACTTATGACCCGAATTTCACTGAAAAGAATAACTATTATATCTTCCTGAAGTCGGATGCCTACCGGATCGGCACAATGTCAGATTTGGTTAAGGCACTTGGCCTTTACGGCACGGAGGCCAGAAAGCTTGTAAGGAAGCAGCACCTGAACTTCAAACGAAATCCGGATCAGGTCATCGGCATTATGCTTGGTTACTACGATCAACAGACCCGGTAATTCATGCGTTCATACCTGGCTCTACTATCTTTTGTGTTGATGGGAGTATCGGCGTCAGGCCAGCAACTGGTCAGCGGCTCTTTTTCGGCGACACCTTTCCCTGAGTTTGTCAACGCAATGCAGGCATCCTCCATGTACCGCTTCCATTATGATCCATCTGTTATGGACACCGTGAAGGTTACGGTCAGCGGCACGCACCAGCTAATCAAATACTTTCTGGATGAGGTGGTTACCGGAACCGACTTCCGCTATACGATCGATTCCAACAAAGTGTATTTCACGCTGAATGTGAAGATCATGACTGAACTTGCGCCGGGAATCTTTGGCGAAGCAACTCCGAAAGATGACAACAGGGAGAGGAACCTTTTTGATGAGGAGCAGACCAGGCGTCAGCAATCAGATGGCCGCATCTATCCTATTGGAAAGCGTACGGCAAACATGGAAGGCAATGCTGCGGTGTCAGGATATGTCAAGGATATTTCGAGCGGGGAGGTGCTGGTAGGGGCATCTGTGTACAGGGAAAATCCTCTCATAGGTGTAACGGCAGATCAATATGGATATTTCCTGATCACACTTCCACGTGGACGACAAACCCTGATCGTGCAGAGCCTTGGAATGAAAACCATACACCGGCAGGTGCTGGTTTATGGCGACGGAAGGATGGACTTCGAGATGGAGCAGGAGATTACACCGCTGAAGGCTGTCGTCGTGGAATCCGAGCGGGACCAGCGAGTTTCTGGTCTGCAGATGGGATCCGAAAGATTGGACGTGCGGTCCGTCAAACAGATGCCGCTTGCCCTTGGTGAGGCGGATATTCTGAAAGCGGTAACAACGCTTCCTGGGGTGCAGACAGTTGGGGAAGGTACGGTGGGTTTTAATGTGCGCGGAGGATCGTCCAATCAGAATCTGATTCTCTACAACGACGCCACCATTTATAATCCATCGCACCTGTTTGGATTTTTTTCCACCTTCAACGCAGACGTACTGAAGAGCGCTGAGCTCAATAAGAGCAGTATCACCGCTGATTACGGCGGCCGACTTTCCTCAGTCCTGGATATTACATCCAGGGAGGGGAACCAGAAGAAGTTCAGTGTGTCGGGCGGGATCAGCCCTGTGACGGGCCGCCTCGTTGTGGAGGGACCCATCGTAAAAGACAAGACTTCCTTCCTGGTAGGAGTCCGTTCGACCTACTCCGACTGGATACTCAAACAGCTTGATCAAAAAAGGTTCAGCAACAGTACTGCAGGATTCTATGACGTCAACCTCTCCCTTCACCACACCATTGATGAGAAGAACTCCCTGAACCTTTCCGCATACATGAGTCATGACAATTTCAGGCTGAATTCCGACACCCTCTACAACTATGGGGATCAGAATGCCAGTCTCCGATGGAAACACCTTTTTAACAACAAGCTTACGGGTGTGCTTACAGGGTCGGTCAGCAAGTATGCATTCTCGATCAACAGCAACAGCAACCCGGTAAACGCTTTCAACCTTGACTTCACCATTCAACAAGTCAACACCAAGGCCGATTTCAGCTATGTGCTAAATGCCAAACATGTGCTGCAAGGTGGTATCGGGAGCATCTACTATAAACTCAGACCAGGCAATTACCAGCCTGCCGGTGATCAATCACTTGTGGTACCGGATGTAATGCCTGACGAACAGGGAAGGGAATCGTCCATCTATGTTGGGGATCAGTTTGAAATCAACCCGCAGTTATCGCTGTATGCGGGACTGCGATACTCGTTTTACCAGTACCTGGGACCGCATGACATGTATGTTTACGCACAGGGAGCCCCAAAGGAGACAGGTAATATTGTAGATACTGTTCATTTCAATGCGGGCAAAAGCATTGCTCATTATGGCGGGCTGGAGCCTCGTATTTCACTTCGCTACTTTACCTCGCCGCAATCCTCATTCAAGCTGGGATACACCGTCACCCGGCAATACATTCAAATGTTGTCCAACACCACTGCCATCACTCCGGTGGATCTGTGGAAACTTACCGACACGTACTTTCAGCCGCAGGTGGGTACTCAGTACTCACTGGGGTACTATCATAATTCCAAAAGAAAACCAATCGAGTTTTCAATCGAGGTGTACTACAAGCAGATGAAGAACCTGATCGATTACAAGAATGCGGCAACTTTCCTCCTGAACCGGCATGTTGAAACGGATATCCTTCATGCCAACGGGATGGCATACGGAATTGAACTGATGATCAAGAAGAGTGTGGGACGGCTTAACGGATGGATGAATTACACCTATTCAAGATCACTGCTCCAGTCGACCGGTGAATATTCCGATGAAATCATCAATAGCGGCAAGTGGTATCCCAGTATGTTTGACAAACCGCATGCTTTCAATTTGCTTGGGAATTACAAGTTCAACCGGCGCATCAGTTTCTCCACCAATCTAACCTATAGCACTGGGCGCCCAATTACATTGCCGGTCGGAATTTATGATTTGCAGGGTTCACAGCGTCCTTTGTATTCAGAGCGCAATGAATACAGGATTCCTGATTATTTCCGAATAGACATCTCATTCAATTTTGAAGGCAATCACAAGATCAGGAAACTGGCACATGGATCATGGACTTTGGGTGTTTATAATCTGACGGGCAGAAAGAATGCTTACTCCGTTTACTATACCGCCGACGGAGGAACCATCAAAGGATATAAACTTTCAGTATTTGCTCAACCCATTCCCACCCTTACTTACAATTTCCGCTTTTGAAATGAGAAGCCGATTATACCGGATATTGATCAGAATCATGTGGCTGCTGGCGGTGGGTGGCTGCGTGGAGCCATATCAGGCCAATATCAATTCGTCCGAGCTCAATACGCTGGTAGTGGATGGCTTTTACAATACCACCGATGGAACTGTAACGGTAAACCTGTCAAGATCACGGCCGATAGGTGATAAGACGCCCCGGCCAGAGACAGGTGCTACAATGTTCATTGAGGAAGAAGGGGGGAAGTCAATCAAGATCTTTGAAGCGGCAGCAGGCGTGTACTCTGCAGTTGGGATCAAACTCGCCCCTGACAAACGATGTCGGATCAGAATGGTCGCCAGGTCCAGGGAGTATTATTCCGACTTTGTGACGATCCAACCAACCCCTGTCATCGATACGGTAATGTGGAAGCCTCTGACCGATGGAGTAGGTGTAGTGGTGAGTACCCACGGACCGGGCACAACAGGCTACTATCGCTGGACGTATGAAGAGACCTGGCGCTATCGTTCCTATTTTCAGTCGTACTGGATATTCAAAAACCATGTACCCGTCTACCGCACCCAGGACGAGCAAATCTGGGAGTGTTACACAACTCTTCCCTCAACCAAGATAGCCGTCGCCTCGACGACTCAACTTGCAGAGAATCGGATCAATGAGTACGAATTGGTGTTCATTCCAAAGGATTCGAGAAAAATCTCCTCCCGATACTCGATTCTTGTCAGACAGATGGCGATCACACCAGAGGCCTATGAGTACTGGAAGCAATTGCAGAAGACTACCGAGAACCTGGGTGGGTTATTTGATCCATTACCTGGCCAGATTACAGGGAATATTCACGGCAAAACAAATCCCGGTGAGGTGGTGGTAGGTTACTTCAGTGCATCCGGCGTGACCCAACAGCGTATTTTCTTCGACTTCAATGACCTTCCCCAATATCTCAAGTCGAGCGGATTTGATGGCAATTGCCAGGAAAGCGACATGCAGCCCCTGACGCTGGTATATACACTGGAAGGCGCCTATAACATTACTTCCGCTATCTACGCAGGCGAAACTATTGTTGGCTATCACTATTCGACTTTTGGTTGCACAGATTGCAGACTTGAAGGTGGGACTTTAACCAAACCGTTGTGGTGGAAATGAAGCAGCTTCAATACTTTGTGATCCTGTTGCTTGGATGGTTTCCACCTGAAAATGCTTTCAGTCAATCTCGCCCTGCGGATAGTCTGTTCAGTCAACTGGAAGCCCACAGGATGGCATGGTTGAAGGAGAAGTTATTCGTGCACCTCGATGAGAACTTTCATCTGGCAGGTGAGCATCTGTGGTTCAAGATTTACACCGTTGATGCCGATCACCGTTACCTGGACATCAGCAAAGTTGCTTATCTGGAGATACTTGATGCTTCAGGCAAGGCCATCATCCAAACCAAGGTCGAGCTAAAAGGAGGGACGGGAAGCGGAGTTGTCAGAATTCCATCAGTGCCGACGGCCTTCTACCAGGTTCGTGCTTATACGAGCTGGATGCAAAACTTTGGTGAGGACTATTTTTTCAGGAAGAACATCAGGATCGTTAACACACTGGTAACCCCTGACAATGGAAGTACGCAGGAGCAACAGAAGTTTCAGCTGGAGTTCTTTCCTGAAGGGGGGCAATTGCTTGCAGGTAAGAATACGAGGATAGCTTTCCGCGGCACTTTGCAGGGACAGGGATTGGAATTCAGGGGATATATTGTCAATAATCGAAACGACACCATTGTGTACTTCAGGCCGCTCAAGTTTGGATTAGGAAGATTTGA
>JBDHXU010000160.1:0-6626 GCA_039810905.1 Cyclobacteriaceae bacterium
AAAATGGATTTGAAGAAGAGGGACCTTTATGATTTCAGGTTTATTGTTGTAGACAGCCTGAATAAATGCCATTTCTACAAGACCGATACTGTTGACGTAGTGTTAAAAGTGCTCCCGCCTGTCAACCATACTCCCATTCTAACCATCATCGATCAAGTGAGTTCTGTGCGGCTCTCCGGTTTTGCCAGTCTGACCAATACCTTGGGAATACCTCTTCAGCTTCAATTGACAGGTACGGATCAAGATCTGTCGCCTAAAGACAGTTTATGGATTGAACTCCTGCGGCCTACCGGCAGCGTGGACCCTGACGGCTATTCTTTCAAACCTGTAAGGGGTGTCAGCCCCATTGCCACCGCTTTTCAATGGGCGCCTGATTGCTCAATTTTTCAAAATGACATCTACGAGAATGACTATTCATTTACATTCAGGATTCGCGACAATCGTTGCTTTTCCGCAAAAAGGGATTCAGTCGTACTATCATTGAAAATCAAGGATGTGGATGGCTCCGACACCAATTTCCAGCCTCCTAATTTCTTTTCACCCAATGGCGACAACATCAACGACTATTTTGCGATGGAGACGAAGGATCCTGTGACGGGTGAAACAAGGAACATACTCCCGATGGATAACTGCGTATCGAAATTTGAGTCAGTCAACATCTACAATCGCTGGGGGACTCCGGTCTTCTCCAGCACGGAGCGTGACTTCAAATGGTATGGACAAAATGAGTCGCCTGGCGTGTATTACTACTCTATCAGATTTACTAAGAAGGAGTATCGCGGTTCACTCTCCCTCAGATATTAGAAGTATCAAAGAGCCGTAATCAGACAACAAGGTTGTTCCAATTCAAAAAGTTTCGGGTTAAAAGACAAACCGTTCTGGCGATTGGATTAAATTCGTTTGCCTGAGTGAGGGCATTGCATACGAGGGCGGTAAGCATTCAGAGTTTCGTTCAGTGAAATGAAAAATGCCTCAGTTTTTTCCGTGGATCGGTCATTGGCGAAGTGGTTCTACCCGGTCTGGTGTGGGACCCTCCTTCTCCAGGCAATGTTTACACAATTATTTGCTGATGAAGCATACTATTGGATGTACTCCAAACACCTGGCGTGGGGGTACTTTGATCATCCTCCTGCTGTAGCACTGCTGGTTAAGGCTGGCTCATCTTTGTTTGGGGGTGAATTCGGGGTAAGATTTTTTTCGGTGCTGGCCACGGTGGTAGCGATGATTATTTGGGAATCCATCATTCAGCCGAAGGACAGAAGACTATTCTACGCATTACTGATTTCGATTGGGGTACTGCACCTCTTTGGATTTCTGGCTTCACCGGATGCGCCGCTGCTTCTCTCATCCTCATTGTTCTTTTTCTTCTATGATCGCTTTCTTCAGAAGCGGGAATGGTGGTTGTCCTTTGCACTGGGCGCAGCTATGGCTGCAATGTTACTTTCCAAGTATCATGCCGTTTTGCTTATTGGACTCGTCATTCTTTCAAATTTGAGATTGCTGCGGGAACCCTTGTTTTGGTTCTCCTGCATGGTGACTGCTGCTCTTTGCATTCCTCATTTGTTCTGGCAGATAGATCTGGATTGGCCCTCCTTTCAATATCACCTATTCGAGAGAAGCACAAGTTATCACTTGCAGGATACATTTGAGTATTTATCGTCTCAGCTGATCTTTTTGGGGCCTTTCACTGGAATATTCGCGCTAGTGGCTGCGTACAGGGTTAGCGCGGCAGGGCCTTTTGAAAAGGCGCTTCAATTTGTTTTCTGGGGTGTATATGTATTCTTTTTCCTTATGACCTTCAGGGGAAGGGTAGAGGCCCACTGGACACTCATTGGTATCTTCCCTGCGGTATATTTTACTTACCACCACCTCAGTGAATTTGCTGCAGGAAGAAAGATATTTTTCAGGTTGCTGCCGGTTGCAGCTGTCCTGATACTCGTGGTTCGTATTGTACTGATATTCAACTATCCGCCTTCGAGACTCTACCCTGGACTTTTGGAGGATGAGTTTTTTGACAAGAGGGAGTGGTCAAGGAGAATTCATGAGAAAGCTGGCAGTCTTCCTGTGGCCTTCATGAATTCGTATCAATGGGCGTCGCTTTATGAATTCTATAGTGGCAGTCCTGCTTTTTCACTCAACAATGAATACTATCGCAAGAATCAATATGACCTCTGGGATACCCAAAGGTCATATAATGATAAAAAGGTAGTGGTCGTTCCCAATACATCTGTTGTATACAGCGACTCAGTACCAGGAGTACCTCTCGTCAGCGACTACCTGATCATGGATCCATTTCTGTCCGTCTCTAACATAAAAGTGAAGATGTTAACGCAAGTGGATAGAATATCTTCGCATGATTCCACATCTGTGAAATGCCTGATTGAGGCTCCAATGAAAATATCCGGTACCGTTGATACTTTGTTGCCGCCCTATCTTGGAGTGAGATTTTCTTCCGCTACGGATGGAGACCTCGAATACATGCTGACCCGTTTGAGTGCGGATAAACTCAATCATGAAATCATGGTGAGACTGATAGCTCCGGGGTTGAATGGAAAATACGACATGTATTTTACTATCATGACGGGTCAGCTCCCACCTACCATCAACAGCCGCCTTTACAAAGTAATTGTCAATAAATAAGTGGAGGGCAATAGTCACCTTGTTGTTGTGACTTGCTATGAAGTCAATCTGCCGTGGGAAGGTATTTCTGAATTTTTGAGAGGAGTTTAATTGCTTCCTCTCTGGCCTCCTGCAATTGTCCGAGGTAGTTCATTTTGATAATGTAATTATAGGCTTGAAGACTTTGAAAGTCCGGGTCATCAAGCATCTGACGCATCATCATGGCATCGTCCTGTCGCGGGCCGTCGTGAAGGACGTTCTGTTCGAAATACCTGCGCAGGTTTCCCGTATGATGAGAGAGGTAGTATTCGACTACCTGGTCCTTTACGTAATTGGTGTCCCATTGGGAGAATGAGTTCAGCATTTCATTCTGGTTGTTGTAGTAGTGCAGAATGTCGTTGATTAGTTCCGGCTGCCGGTACACTTCGAATTGTCCGAAAGAGGTAAACCGAAGATAGCCGCCCCGGTTTATCATGGTAAGGATCTTGCTGTCCGTAGCGAGTACCCCTTCAACTGCTGATGGCATACCCAGATCCTTCACTATGTTGCCTTTTTTTGATAGCAACATTTTGTATTGTTCCATCAGGTACGCCGCACTTTTTAGATTTAAGGAAAACAGGGCAGTGTCGAGCATGAGATCATTTGCGATCTGGTTGAGAATCTTGATTCCTTCAGCCTTCTGCTGACGCTCTTCAAACTTACTTTGCACGAAAAGAGATATCAATATTCCGCTGATGATCAAAAGAAACTCAGTGATAAGAGATTGGGCGCTCTTGTTCTTAAACATTCGAAATCATCTTTTCTGCCTGAACAGTTCTACGTGCGTTTTTAAGGCAGTGAGATCAACTCACTTCATCTTGTGCCCTTTCAGTCCGTAGTATACTATGTACAAGTAGCACAATACCGGGATAAAGAAAGCTCTCTGAATGCCGATGCTGTCGGCAATAAACCCTTGCAGCAATGGTATGAGCGCACCTCCGACAATAGCCATGCACAGAATTCCTGAACCCTGGCCGGTATGCCGGCCTAAGCCGGCAACGCCAAGCGAAAATATGCTGGGGAACATGATGGAGTTGAACAGCCCCACCGATAACACCACCCACATGGCCAGCGTGCCACTGGAAAGCATGGTGATGATTACCATGGTGGCAGCTATCATGGCCGCGGCGCCAAGCACTTTCCCCGGATTAAGCTTCTGCAACAATGCAGCGCCAATGAACCGGCCTACCATGGCACCACCCCAATAGAACGAGACATATTTGCCTGCGTCAGCCTCAGCAAGACCGGCGATGTTTTTCTCCCCAAGGAAGTTTACCAGAAAACTGCCAATCGAGACTTCCCCACCTACATATACGAAAAGACCTATGGCTCCAAGAATGAGGTGGGGATACTGCCAGGCAGATGTTCGCTCTTCTCCTGCCGTCGCACCCGAGGCCACATCTTCGGCTGCCTCAATTACTGGCAACTTGATAATAGCAAAAATCGTAGCAATGGTAAAAAGAACGCCCGCCAGTAACAGATAAGGTTTCTGAACTGCAGCAGCCTCAGTCAATTGATAGGCGGCTAATTCTTCAGGTGTGAGGCCTGTCAAAGCTTCTCCTGATTTTACACTGACTGATAATATCAAAAGTGCCCCAAATAGCGGAGCAATTGTAGTCCCCAGGGAATTGAAAGCCTGGGTGAGGTTTAATCTGCTCGAGGCTGTTTCAGGCTTTCCAAGGATTGTAACATATGGATTCGCAGCAACTTGCAGCAGTGTGATTCCAGACGCCAGCACGAAGAATGCTGTGAGGAACAAGCCGTAGGAACGGGAGCCAGCCGCAGGGTAAAACATCAGACAGCCAATACCGGCGATAATCAGACCCAGAACAATTCCTCTTTTATATCCTGTCTTCTCAACGATGTAACCGCTGGGAAGTGACATGATAAAGTAAGCGGTAAAAAAACAGAATTGTATGAGCATGGCCTGCGTGTAGTTCAGCGTGAACACGGCCTTCAGGTGAGGGATCAGGATGTCATTAAGGCATGTGATGAATCCCCACATGAAAAACAGGGAAGTCAGAACAGACAGTGCAAAGGCATAGCTTTTATTTTCCCCGCTTGAGGTTAGGGGTACAGTCGACGGGGCAAATCCTCCAGCCATAATGAAATTGGTTTAGTATTGGCTAATATAAATCTAAAATCGATTATAATAGGCAGTACGTGGCAGGGCGACGTGATATGTTTTCACGACCAGCAGCCAACAAATGATCAGTATTCTGAATATATGCAGGCGACCTATTTTGTGACGGCCGAATAATCCACTACGAGGTTGCACAAGGCATTCACGCCCAGCTGAAGGCCACTGTCATCAACATAAAACTGTGGCGTATGGTGTGGACCGGCCTTGGCGGGATCGGTTCCTTTTGGCATTCCACCCAGGAAGAAAAAGAAGCCGGGTACCTTTTCTGCAAAAAAGGAAAAGTCTTCACTGCCTGTCCGGGCAGGAGTTTGAACGACTTTACCCTGCCCTGCAGTTTTCGTCAGCGATGGGAGCATCTTGGCAACAAGATCCGGATTATTATAAGTCACAGGATAATGGATGGTGTAGGGTAGCTCTACCGTGGCTGTTGCACCGGCAGCTTCAGCTGTATGTTTAACAATTTCGTTGATCCTCCGGAAAACCAATTTCTCATCATCATTGCTCAGGGTGCGCACGGTGCCAACCATTTCTACTTTCTCTGAGATGATGTTGCCCCGGTTGCCGCCATGGATGGAACCTATGGTAACAATGGCGGGATTTTCGGTGATGTTTACATTACGACTCACGATAGTGTGCAGCGAAGTTACAATCTGGGATGCCACCAGAATGGGATCCACCGATAGCCATGGCATCGCTCCATGAGAGGGTTTGCCAGTCACGACAATCTTCACGTCGCTTGCGCCTGCCATCTCTCCGCCTGACCGGTAAGTAATGGTTCCAACCTCATTACCGGATGAAATGTGAAGACCGAAAATTGCATCCACTTTGGGGTTGTCCAGTACCCCTTCCTTCACCATCAGATAGGCGCCGCCTTCCTCACCCGCAGGCGCTCCTTCTTCCGCTGGTTGAAAAATAAATTTCACTGTTCCCTTCAGATCCTTCTTCATTGAGCTTAACACCTCGGCAACCCCCATAAGAATAGCAACATGGGTATCATGCCCGCAAGCATGCATGATTGGCACGTCTTGTCCATTGAATTCGCCTCTGGCCTTGGAAGCAAAGGGAAGATCATTTGCCTCAAGAACAGGAAGCCCATCCATGTCGGCCCTGAGCGCCACAACAGGACCTGGTTGAGATCCCTTGAGTATTCCCACAACGCCTGTCTTTGCGATTCCTGTTTTGACTTCTATTCCAAGGGATTGCAAATGTTTGGCAATCAGATCCGCCGTTCTGACTTCACGGTTGCTCAGCTCTGGATGTTGGTGAATGTCTCTGCGCCAGGCGATGACTTTCGGGTCAATGGCTTCCACTTTGGCCTTGATAGCTGTGCGTAATTTGTCCGTATTGGCCTGGCCAAAAGTCAGCATGGACATAAGTACCAGAAATGAAGCAGCAAATGATCTGATTTTCATGTTATTGAGATTGAGCCTTTAAGGTATGTTTTTTCAGGCATTAGCAAAATGCTTTTGTCAGACCGAAGTCGGCATAAAAGAGTATCTTCATCATTCAGAGCATTTTTGTAAGGGTTTGGTCCCTATGAAGTGATCGACTCCTCATGAGTATGAAAATATTTATCCTGATCGTAGCCCTTATCCCTGGGCTGGCATATTCACAAAAAACAGGCGACCAATACCTTTCCCTCGCAATTGACGCAGAAAGGTGGATCAGCACACAAGAAATTTCAAGTAATTCCGGAAGGCGATGGCGGATAGCAGAAGGGGATACTACAACCGCGCCAAACCTGTATTCCGGATCGGCAGGAGTGGTCCTGTTCTACCTTGAATTGTTCCATGTAACAAAGAACCAATATTACTTGTCGAAGGCC
>JBDHXU010000161.1:0-6594 GCA_039810905.1 Cyclobacteriaceae bacterium
GAAATGCCTCATCTTCCTTATCATAACATGGATCATGTCCGCGATGTCTTTGAGTCAGCTGAAAGGATTGCAAAGGCTGAAGGCCTGACCGGGGAGGATGTGCAGTTAGTCAGGCTGGGAGCTTTGCTCCATGACGCCGGATTTATTGAGTCAGCTTCCAACCATGAAGAGCGCGGTGCAAAAATGGCCGCTGAATGGCTGCCTGCCTTTGGACTGAACCAGTCGCAAATTGAGAAGATTCAGGCTATGATACTGTCTACCAAGCTCCCTCAATCTCCGTCTTCACTTGCTGACAAGGTATTGTGTGATGCAGACCTCGACTACCTGGGAAGAGACAATTATGATGTCATTGCACGTGGTTTGTTTGAGGAGATGAAAATGAATGGCGCGGTCGAAACGGAGAGGGAATGGAATCTGGTGCAGCAAACATTTCTTTCATCTCATCGCTACCATACCGGCTATTGTGCCCGGGAAAGAGAGCCTGTCAAGCAGCAGCATCTGAAGGAAATCATTGATAAGCTACGGGGGAAGGCCTAGTTCAATACTTCGTAAAGAGTGACCGGGGTCGTTTTGTTCTTAAGCTGTGCAGGTCCGACAAGTTTGCAGCTGAACGACTGTTTCACTTTTTCATAGCACGAATCCGTGATGACAATCTGGCCCTTGCCTGCCGCTGCCTGTAGCCGCTGGGCCGTGTTGACCGTATCTCCGATGACCGTATAATCCAACCGCTTGAGTGTAGCCGACCCGATGTTGCCTGAAATCAACTCACCGCTGTTGATGCCAATGGATACTTTAGGTGAGAAGCTCAGCTCGGTAGGCAGATTATCAATTTTGGTACGGATCGCAAGGCAGGCCTCAATGGCGCGATCGAGATGATAGTTGCCGCGGAAGACGGCCATTACGCAATCCCCCATGAATTTGTCAACCGTTCCGTTCTGCGCAATGATTTCCTTTACGATAACGTCAAAATAGTTGTTCAGCATCCTGACGACCGTGTCGGGTGATTCTTTCTCACTGATCGAAGTGAAATCGCAGATATCGATAAAGGCAACGGAAGCCTCCGTGGTTTCATTGGCCATGAGGGACTGCTCGTATTCACGGGTTCCCATGAACTGCAGTACGTTTTGGTCCACGTACATTTTGAGAATGTTATTCTCCTTGATCGCCTGTATCGTTTCTTTCAGTTGATGAACATGGCGAATGGTCTTCTCCATCGTCACTTCCAGATCCTGGAAGTTGACAGGTTTGGTGATAAAGTCGAAGGCCCCGCGGTTCATGGCGGTGCGGATATTGTCCATGTCGCCATAAGCCGACACCATGACCGTTTTGGTAAGTGGCGATACCTCGTTTAGTTTAGTGAGTAGGGTAAGCCCGTCCATTTCGGGCATGTTGATATCGCTCAGCACAATGGCAATATCCTGGTGCGCTTTCATTTTTTCCAGCGCGTCCTTGCCATTGATGGCAAACACAAATTCATATTGCTGCTCCCTGATCTTTTGTCTGAATTTCTGCCGGATGAGGGTTTCAAGATCCACCTCATCGTCCACCACAAGAATCTTTGTCATTTGGTCACACCCTTTAGCTTTTCTTTCAGCACCATAAAATCGATCGGCTTGGTGAGAAAATCATCAGCGCCAAGTTTCATGGCCTCTTTATAGTTCCCTTCGTCGCCATAGGCGGTAATCATCATTACGATGGGAGGAGGGGTGGCGTATTTGGCCTTGATCTGTTTGAGCAGTTCCAGTCCGTTCATGCCCGGCATGTTGATATCAGAAAGGATGAGTACGGCCTCCTGGTCGTTGGCCTGCATGTACTTCAACGCCTGTTCACCTGAAAAGGCGAAGACGAAAGACATTTCTTTGTCACGGATTTCCTTGCGAAATCGCTGTTCAAAAAGCGTTTGGATGTCTTGTTCGTCATCAACAACCAGGATCTTCATAAGGTAGGGGTTATGCAGGTAAGATAATGATAAAAGTTGCTCCATGATCACTGTTTTCGACTTTCAGTTCACCACCATGTCCTTTGGTAATGATATCGTAGCTCAGGCTGAGTCCGAGGCCTGTTCCCTGACCCGTTGGCTTTGTAGTGAAGAAGGGTTGGAAGATTTTATCCAAAACCTTTGCGGGTATTCCATTGCCGTTATCGCCTACGGAAATTTTAACCTGATTTCCATTTCTTTTGGTTCTGACCAGTACCTGAGGTTCATAAGGCTGCTCGCCAGAGTGTTTCTTCTTTTCGGCTACAGCATAGAATGCATTATTAATAAGATTGAGGATGACCCTGCCGATGTCCTGACTCACCACATTCAGCTTTCCGACCGAGGGATCAAGTTCAGTTTCAAATCTGGCGCTGAATGACTTGTCCTTGGCACGCAATCCATGATAAGCCAGGCGAAGATATTCGTCGCATAGGGCATTGATGTCGGTGGGTTCTTTCTGGCCTGAGCTGCTTCGGCTGTGCTGGAGCATGCTCTTGACAATGGCGTCAGCTCGTTTGCCGTGGTGCAACACTTTTTCGATGTTCTGCTTTACGTCATCGGCTATGGAAATGGCTTCATTGGCGTTCCCTTTGCCGAGTTCCTCTTTCATCTCGTCCAGCAATTCGTTGCTGACTTCGGAGAAGTTGTTTACGAAGTTGAGGGGGTTTTGGATTTCGTGGGCGATACCGGCAGTCATCTCACCAAGGGAAGCCATCTTTTCGGTCTGGATAAGTTGTTGCTGGGCAGTCTTAAGTTCCTGGAGGGTGGATTCGACAACCTCTTTTTCTTTCCTGAGTTCGTCCGTTCGAATGGCTACCCGCCTTTCGAGAACCACCTTTTCTCGGGTAAGGGAACGGTTTCTCCAAAGCGTGAATGTCCACACACCGCCTATCAGGAGAACGACGTACGAGATATAGGCCCACCAGGTTTGCCACCATGGTGGCAGTATCGTGAATGCTACTGATGATTCTGAAGGAACTCCATAGCTGCTGATCACTTTGTACTTGAACAAGTATTGCCGTGGTTGTAGGCTATACAGGTATGCTGTATGATCTGCAGAGGTGGGCCGCCACTGTTCATCGAGTCCCTCAACCTGATATAGGAATTTGTTGGTCTCAGGATCGGCAAAATGAAGCCCGTCAAATTGAATGATGAAATTATTCTGGTCGTGTCTGAATATGAGGGGCTCAAGGGAGCTCGAGCGGGACCGGATACTGATCAATGTCTGCGGATCAATGGGATCAGAATTGAGGGTTATGCCTGAGATAGTTACTTCAGGGGGAACTTCGTTGGCCAGTTGAGAAGGATTAAACCTGTAGTAGCCATCCCAATTTCCTATCAAAAGATCTCCGTTGGAAGCTCCTCCGGCTGCCGACTTAAGCGAGGTCATCAAATGTACAATTCCAAAATTTCTACCAAACACAGCCAGCGCATTTGTGCTCTTGTTGATCCTGAATATGCCCAACGAAGAGGTTCCCCAGAGATTACCATTGGAATCTTCATTCAGGCTGGAGAAGTATGCCTTACTGAATTCCCGGTTATCTGTACGGATGAGTGAGAAGTCTTTCTGATCGGGCTCCTTTTTCAAAAGCCCGGAACTGGTACCAGCCCACACGGTGCCATTCTCCTCCACCCAGATGGCATAGACCGACCTGCCGGGCAAATACCGGGAAGTTTTGGCAGAACGAACATCGAAGAGGTTAATACCTTGTTTCAACAGACCAATCCAATATTGATCATTACCGGCAGGTTTTATCGTTATGGTTGTATCCGAAACCAGACTATTTGGATCATTCGGCTGATGATGGAATGACCTTATTTTGTATGTCTTCTTATCCATAACATGGAAGCCGATGCCTGAAAAGATTATCCTTTCGTTTTCATCTCTCATAGCGATGACAGGAAAAATGTTACCAGTCTCTGAGTCCCTGAGCTTCTTTTGGATATACTGGCGAGACTTCTTATCAAATTGAAAAATGCCTTTGAAGGTACTTATCCACAGCCGGCCTGAATCGGCAGGGAGTATGCTGGTTACCCCAATGGGAGAGTCGGCTTCCTTTGAAATTGGATGGTAAGTAACGCTTTCCACGTGCCCATTTTTATGATGAACTTCGTTCATCCCATCACCGGTCATTCCTATCCATAATGTTTCTGCATTTTCTTCCAGAAAAGTCCAGGCGCCAGAGTTCAGGTTAGTGAGAGAAAAGTAAGACAAGCGTGGATCGAGTCTGTAGAGGTTAGCTTCTTCAGTTGCGACCCACAAGGTGCCGTCCCTCGAAACAAACCCTGTCCATGTGGTGCAGTCTGCCTTATCTGAGTCTGCAACAGGTGTACAGAACCTTTGGGTTATTCCGGTCTGTGGGTTATATCTTACCAACCCAGAAGTGTACGTACCAATCCAGATGCAGCCGGTGCCGTCTTCGCTAATAAAGGTGATATGATCCCAGGTGTGTTCCGGTTTCGACGGGGGTCGGCTGAGTCTTTCCGGATGAGCAGGGTCATAAGTGAACCTCTTGAACTTCCCGGTCTTTCTGTCCATAATGTGTAATCCGTCGCCTTGGGTACCCACCCAGAAGTTACCCCGACTGTCTTCAAATAGTGCTCTTACTTTGTTATTGATCAGTGATTCAGGATCATGATCATCGTGCACAAATCTCGTGAAGGTGTCTGTTTCCCTGTTATAGCGGTAAAGGCCTCCACACGGATCTGAGACCAGGTAGGCACCGAACGGCCAACCTGTTCCAATCCAAACGGTACCTTCCTTGTCTTCGTAGAAAGCCCTGATAACATTGCAACTCAGTCCGTTCGGATCGTCGGGGGTGGTTGGGTAGAGATGGAATTTGTTCTTAGCAACATCAAACTTGACCAGTCCTTTGGAGGTGCTGAACCATACCATATTCAGATGGTCCGCCAGGATGTAACCAGACCCTCCAGTTCCAAGATCATTTGGTAATCTGTAATGTCGAAATGTCTGGTTCACCGGATCATACTTGTCCAGATAATTGGGTCTGGGTAACCAGATGTTTCCGTATTTGTCTGAACATAATGCCTCCACGCCTCCCGGTCTCATGGAGGTACTATCCCCCGGAATATTGTGATACGTCCAGAGTTCATACCCGTCATACCTGAGCAATGCCTGACTGCTTTGATCAACCATCCACAGGTAACCCAGTCGGTCTTGTGCAATACTAGTGATTTTGCCCACGGTGACATCACTAGCGGTGGTTACCTGTTTGAAAGCACTGAGGACGGTCTGTGCGTGAAGGTTGAAGTGCATTGGTCCGCAGAGAAACAAAAGCAAACAGGAACTAATCCTGAACAGCCAACCACGACGATTTCCACCAGGAATTATTGACAGTAAGTGTATTTCGAAAATATTCACTGGGTATCTTGAATGTTGGCGGTTTGAATTCATGTATTGAACTGTTCCAATCTTTGGTGAAGGCTCAATCAGGTTGCTAATAACCGGGGTTTTGCTTGAGATTCTTGTTTACGAAAAGCTGCTGATTGGGAATGGGGAAAACAAGATATTTTGGGTCACTGTTGTAATCCTTCTCCTGGTAAGGCTGAAGAAATTTTCCGAATCGTATCAAATCTTGCCTTCTCCAGCACTCCAGCCAGAGTTCTCTTCCACGCTCATCAAGAATGACATTCAGATCGGCGGAACTCAGGGCACTCGCTCCTCGTGAAGGATGCGTACGAATGCTGTTTACAAGTTCCAGTGCCGAGCTTCCGTAGGCTCCTGCACTGGTAGCGGTACCGCCACGCAGAATAGCCTCCGCTTTCATCAGCAGGACATCAGGGAATCGAAAATATACCCAATCATTATCGACGGTAAAACTTGATAGATTCGGATAGTCCACGGCATATTTCTGAGGTCTTATTCCAGTAACGTTTAAATTGGATCCTGTTTCGTAGAGATGCACTTCTCGCGTAAACACCAAGGGTATTGGGCCATCAAATTTTGTTTCCCCTCCATCAGTCAATGGTAAATCTGATTCCAAATCATATTGCTGTCCAATCAGGAATCCCATATTGATCCTGTTGCCCGGATTGGGAGGGCCACCGGATGTGTTATAGGCCTGGCCTTTCCGCAAATCATCATCATTGAATTTGTTATAAAAGTCCGACAATGTGGTCCACCCATTGAAACCACCTCCTGAGGAATTATAATGAAGCGGGAAGTGCTCGTACCAAATGAGCAACGAATTAACAAATACGCCACCCACATTCTCCTCAGTAAATATGTTCTCCCTGCCCTTTGTGTCATTGTCCGGAGCAAAATTGTCAAAGAAGTTGTTGCTGAAGGAATACTGATTCGAATTGATAATGTCATCGGCAAGGGCGATGACCTTGTTCATGTCTCCAGTGTCAAATTGGGGTGATTGCCTGTTGGCATACACCGCTTTGTTCAGATAGCACTTCATCAACAGCATTTTGGCTGCGTATTTTGTTGGAGCGGACGGGGGGCCTGAGTCCGGCAGCGCTGGCATTACCGTGTTGACCTCATCAATAATATAGTTGAGGTTATCCGGCCACCTGCGCACTCTTGCTTCCAATAGCGTACTTTCACCGGGGTCCCTGTAAGGCACCTGGTCAAAAAGATCCATTAGCCA
>JBDHXU010000162.1:0-6581 GCA_039810905.1 Cyclobacteriaceae bacterium
CGGGTTTGTCCACAGGCCTGTCTGAAAAAACGCACAAGGTCAGTGCTGCTGAAATGATGAAAGAACAGGGTGCCGAGAAGCACATCGTACTGCTTTTCGCGAAACGCGTCGGAGAAGATGTTCACAGCCTCCCACTGTATCTCAGGAAAATCGGCACTGTGCGCTTTCGCATATTCAATAATGTGAGGATTGGCGTCGATACCGGTGAGCTTCAGCACGAGTCCCTTCCGTTGCCCCCATACGGCCAGCCGCCTCAACATATCGCCGCTGCCGCAGCCGAGATCGGCAATGGAAACCACCGTACCCTTGGGAAGGTCAGAGAGTAATTTCTCCACGGCCGTCAGTGTGACGGTATTTCCGCCCAGCCAATGGTTGATGAAGTCCAACTCCCGCAGCGTCTGCTCCACCACCTCGCCCCTGCATTGGAGATCATCCATAATCTCCTTCGCATCGGACCGGGTGGACAAATCCAACATGGAAGGATTTACTTGATGAGCCCTTTCGTCTTCAATATGCTTCCTACAAACTTCCGCTCGTTCTCGGTGTTGAAGATCTTGAAGGGCAGATGGATCAACTGCGCCTTGTTGACGAACAGGAGATAGTAGTCTTTACCCGTCTTTGCTCTTTTGATCTGATCCCACTTCAGCGGCATTCCCTCCCTTGCGTTGATCTTCATGAGGATTTGCTGGCTGTTGATTTCATAGGAGAATCGTTCGAACAACATCTTGCCCTGATCGAGTTGTGTGACGCCGTAGAACTGGATCAGCCAAAACAATACATACAATCCGTAGGCCAGCACGCCGGTGATGATCCACCACAGGCTGGGTATCCACAGGTACAACAGGCAAATCGCGACCGCGATTGGAATGGTCCACCACTGCTGCTTCAATACGCTGGCAAGGGCCATTTTGATATAGGCGGACTTTTCAAGCCGGTAATTCCGGGTTTTAACGATCATAATAAGACAAGTAAATGGGGCGCAAAGTTAACAGCCCGTTTGAATTTAACTACTGCGGTGCATCCACCTTCAGGCTGAGATCCAGGCTCCTCACGGAGTGCGTGAGCGCGCCAATGGAGATAAAATCGACACCGGTTTCGGCCACGGTTCTCAGGTTGTGCTCGTTGATGCCGCCACTGGCTTCCGTTTTCCAACGGCCTCCAACCAGTTCTACTGCCTCCTTCATCTGCGCAGTGGACATGTTGTCGAGCATGATCACGTCAGCGCCGCCGGCAGCGATCACAGCCTTTACTTCTTCCAGGTTGCGGGTTTCGATTTCCACGCGGAGTGACTTGCCGAGTTTGCTCAGGTATTGCCTTGCGGTCTCCAGCGCTGGCTTCACACCACCTGCCATGTCCACATGATTGTCCTTGATGAGGATCTGGTCGTACAGGGCGAACCGGTGATTCGTGCCTCCTCCTATCGCCACCGCCCACTTTTCAGGAAGACGGAAGTTGGGTGTGGTCTTTCGTGTGTCTGTGATCCGTGCCTTTGTGCCCTCGATGATTTTCCGGAGCCTCGCGGTGTAAGTGGCCACGCCGCTCATCCGCTGCATGCAATTCAACACAAGTCGCTCGGCGGTCAGAATGGAACGCATCGGACCGGTAACTTTGAATGCAACTTCTCCGCGTGTCACAATATCCCCGTCCTGTTTGAGCGCCTGTAATACAATGGCAGGATCGGCAAACGAAAATATCGCGCGTGCCATCTCCACGCCTGCCAGCACGCCGTCATCTTTTACCAGCAGCGTCGCCTGTCCCTGTTGATCTTTTGAAATGACGGCGAGGGTGGTGTGGTCTCCTTCTCCCACGTCCTCTTTCCAGGCCGAAGAAATGAACTCACGTATTGCCTCTGGTGTGACGTAGGATGGATGCATGATCAAGAATCCGGCGGTACCGATCTTCTATTCCTTCACAAAGCTGATTTCGTGTACGAGGTAATCTGTGCCGACCTGCCTTACGCGCATCAGCACATTGTAGCTCTCTTTTCCGCTGAGGTACCTGCCGATGGCGAACTGAAGGCCTCCCTTGGAGGAGCCGGTATGCACAATGGAGAAATCGCTGACCGGATGCTTCTTGAAAAACTCTTTGAGTACAAATTCTGATTGCGCCTTGCTGTATGTGCTGATGTTGCCTTCCAGGTTGATGTCCACAGCCTGCGCGAAGGTACGGGTGAGCTGGCTCGCGTCGCCGGCCTTTATGGCTTCCTTCATGGGGGCAAAAATCTCCGTCTGTGCCCCAGCCGTTAGGCTCAGGCACAAAAGGAAAGTCCACAAAACAAGCAGGTAACGCATCGCGATCATTTGGCGCCAAAATTATGCCATTATGCCTTCCCACCCAAAGCGGGCACCAAAACGGGCCCCCCACCGTTATATTTGAGCCATAATTTGAGTCAAATGAACAAGAAGGTATTGCTGATGATTCTGGACGGATGGGGTATCGCCGCCAATAAGAAGGTTTCGGCGGTGGACCAGGCCCGCACGCCCTATTATCATCAGTTGTTGCAGAAATATCCACACAGTCAGCTCGATGCATCGGGTCTGGCTGTCGGGCTCCCCGCCGGACAAATGGGCAACTCGGAAGTGGGTCATATGAATATTGGTGCAGGACGCGTGGTGTACCAGGACCTGGTGAGGATCAACAAGGCGGTGGAAGAGAAAGAACTCGATCATAATCCTGTGCTGGTGGATGCTCTCCGCTATGCGAAGGAAAACAACAAGGCCCTGCATCTCATGGGTCTCCTTTCTGACGGCGGTGTGCACTCACATATTATCCATCTCAAGGGACTCTGCTCCATCGCCGGCAATGCAGGATTGTCCAATGTATTTGTGCACGCCTTCATGGACGGCCGTGACACAGACCCCAAGAGTGGCCAGGGTTTTCTCGAAGACCTACAGCGTCACATGCAAAAAAGCACCGGGGCCGTGGCGTCGGTGATCGGAAGATACTATGCGATGGATCGCGACAAGCGGTGGGAGCGCGTGAAGCTCGCCTACGACCTCCTGGTCAATGGCACCGGAGAGAAGAGCAATGATCCTGTCAAGGCAGTGAAGGCTTCGTATGATGCGGGCGTTACTGACGAGTTCATCAAACCCATCGTGATCACCGATGCATCAGGCAAACCGAAGGCCACCATCAGGGAAGGTGACGTGGTGATTTGTTTCAACTTCAGAACGGACCGAGGCAGGGAGATCACTCAAGTACTCACGCAGCAGGATTTCCCCGATCACGGAATGAAGAAGATGAAGCTGTACTACGTAACGATGGCCAACTACGACGACACGTTTAAGGATGTCAGAGTGATCTTCGACAAAGACAATCTTGAGAATACATTGGGCGAGGTGCTGGCGAGGGCGGGGCGCAAGCAGATTCGCATTGCGGAGACAGAGAAATATCCCCACGTAACATTCTTCTTTTCCGGGGGAAGGGAAGAGCCGTTCAGCGGAGAGAGCCGGATCCTTTGCCCTTCACCCAAAGTGGCTACCTATGACCTCAAACCGGAGATGAGCGCGGCCGACATACGCGACAAGATCATTCCCGAGCTGGAGAAGAAGTCCGCTGATTTCATCTGTCTCAACTTCGCCAACCCGGATATGGTGGGCCACACCGGAATCTTTGAAGCGGCGGTGAAGGCTTGTGAAACTGTAGATCAGTGCAACCAGGCTGTCACAGAAGTTGCGCGCAAGAACGGCTACTCCATTATTATTATCGCGGATCACGGAAATTCAGAACTGATGATCAACGACGATGGAACACCCAATACCGCGCACACGACCAATCCTGTGCCATGCATTTTGGTGGATGATGCATACAAGGGCAGCATCCACAATGGTAAACTGGGCGACCTGGCTCCTACCATCCTGACAATGATGGGTGTGCCCATTCCAAAGGAAATGACAGGGAAGATATTGATAGACGCTAACTGATTGTTATGTACATCCCATTTGATCAAATGCCCGCTGAGTCACGTGTCTGGATTTACCAGTCCAGCAGACTGCTGTCCGGGCAGGAAGTTGCCCTCCTCGAGAAGGGCCTGAGAGATTTGTGCGAGAAGTGGGCGGCTCACGGATGGCCGCTTCACGCATCTTTCCGCATTGCGGATAACCTGTTTGTAATCCTGTCCGTGAATGAGTCCATGACCGGCGCCAGTGGATGCTCCATCGACAGCAGCGTGCACGCGCTCAAACTTATCCAGGAGCAACTGGGTGTTGATTTCTTCGACCGCAGCCGCGTGGCCTTCGCAACCACCGAAGGCGTTAAGCAATATCCGCTTACCGAATTGAAATCACTTTTTCAGAACCAGATACTATCCGCTTCGTCCGTTGCGTTCAATAATCTGGTATCAACAAAGGGTGAGTGGGAAAGGTCGTGGAAGACATCCGTCGCCGATTCCTGGCTATCGCGCTATTTACCTAAAAGTACGGTAGCGGGCTAAATCCCGCTCTTTTGGGTTTTTTGTACCTTTCGATCTTATGAATTCTGTGATGGGGCATCGTCTTGCTATTCTCTTCCTGCTGGTTGCAGCTGTGTCCTGCAACTCGGAGAAGAAGACGCTGCGCAATTTCCATTACGGCAATTTCGATTACGTTCTGAACTACTACCAGAATGTGCTGAAAGGCCAGCCCAACAATGGGAAGGCTAACTACTACATCGCTGAATGCTACCGGCAATCCAACAGGATAAAGGAATCCGAGAAATATTATGCAAAGGCCGGCGGACAGGGAGTAAATCATGACTCGGTGTTGTTTTACCTCGCCAAGGCACAACACGCCAACGGAAAATATGAGGAGGCACGGAAGACCCTTGAGGAGCTCGTCTCAAGTACAGAGATCGAGGGGATCAAGGACATGGCCAAAAAAGAACTCGACGGCCTCACCTACATCGATCAGCTGAACCAGAAGAAGAACTATTACAGGGTGAAGAATCTCGAGGCGTTGAATTCCAACTACAGCGAATATTCACCGGCTTACCTCAACAGCGAACTCTACTTCACCTCCGCACGCGGAAATGAAAAAATCTACGCCACCACAGGCACGCCCTACACGGAGCTGTTCAAAGTAACCACCAAAGGCGCCAACGTCGATATAAACACCGTCAAGCCTTTGCCCGACGGCATCAACTCTCCCAATGTGAACGTGGGCACGGTCACCTTCTCTCCTGACGGCAAGACCATGGTGTTTGCCAAAGGCAATACGGGCAAGCGCAAGGGAACCAATGACGTTGACCTTTATATTTCAAGGTACAGGAACAACCAGTGGAGCGAGGCCACACAAATTAATATCAATCAGCCTGACTCGTGGGAGTCATCGCCGGCTTTCAGCCCTGACGGCAGAACACTCTACTTCTCTTCCAACCGAAAGGGTGGATACGGGGGACTTGATCTGTACAGTGCGCAGATGGATTCACGGGGCAGGTTTTCAAGGGTGAGAAACCTTGGTCCGGAAATCAATACCAGCGGGAATGAAATGTTCCCCTATGTTTCTGAAAATGGCAAGTTCTATTTCTCCTCCGATGGTCATCCGGGCTACGGCATGCTGGACATCTTTGTGGTCAACCGCGTCAACGGCAAGACGGTGATCGAGAATCTGGGTCAGCCCATGAATTCGACTGCGGATGATTTCGGCCTGTTTCTTTTCCGTGTCGATCGCGGCTTCTTCACCTCCAACCGCGATGGCGGCAAGGGCGACGATGACATCTACACTTTTGTGAATGAGGATCCCAACCTGAAGGTGGTCAACTACTACCTGCAGGGCATCACCTACATGTGGCGCAAAGATAGCACGAAGGAAATCCTGCCGGAGACAAAAGTGACCATGCTCGACGGCAAGGGCGATGTGATGCAGGACTATGTGACCGGCAACGATGGCAAATTCCTGTTCCGGGTGTATGAAAATGAAAACTACACCCTGATCGGCGAGACCGACGGCTTTCTCGTGAAGCGCGGACCCTATACCACCATCGGGAAATCCATCCGCCTCGATACATTGAAAGAACTCATCACCAATGTTACGCTTGATACCCTGCTGGTGCTGGACCGCCTCCAGAAAGACGTTGTCTTCGAGTTGAAGAACATTTACTTTGGATATGACAGTGCCAACATCAGGCCCGAGTCAGCCCGCGAGCTGGATAAGCTTGTCGATATCCTCAATGACAACCCGGAGATCAAAATCGAGATGGCGTCTCATACCGACAGCGTGGGTTCCGTGCAATTCAACATCAACCTCTCTCAACGCCGCGCGGACGCTACCGTCAATTACCTGATCAAGAAAGGCATTGCCCCCGAGCGGCTGGTGGCCAAAGGGTACGGCAAGTCAAAACCGATTGCCCGCAACACCAATCCCGACGGAACTGACAACCCCATTGGTCGTCAGCGCAACCGCCGTACGGAGTTCAAGATCCTTGAAATCGGAGTCCGCAAAGAGAAAAAGGAAGAGGACGACGACGACAAGTATTTCCGGGATCATTAACTACCAGTTCTAATATCCGGTGGTAATTCCTTTTTCAATGGCCGGCACTCCTTTGATCATCCAATCCGGTGCAGGTGCACCCTTGAGGTAGTGATCAAAGAACTGCATCATCCTTTT
>JBDHXU010000163.1:0-6383 GCA_039810905.1 Cyclobacteriaceae bacterium
TAACCGACGCTGCATCATGAAAATCTATCATCAACCCGATGATTTCACAAGGCTTCCCTATGCAGTGGTAACGAGCGGAACCTTCGATGGCGTTCACCTGGGGCACCAGAAGATATTGTCACGATTGAAGGAAATCGCGTTGAAGAATAACGGTGAAACTGTCGTCATTACGTTCTGGCCACACCCCAGGCTCGTACTCCGGCCGGATGACCAACAGCTTAAACTTCTCAACACCTTCGAAGAAAAAGCTGAACTCCTGAAAGAGCAGGGCATCCATCACCTCGTCAGGATTCCTTTCACCAGGGAATTCTCGCAAATGAGCTCGGTGGATTTCATCCGTCAAATATTGGTTGAGAAAATAGGCACGCGCAAACTAGTGATCGGTTATGACCATCATTTTGGCAAGAACAGAGAAGGAAGTTTCGAAATTCTCAAAGCTGATGGCCCTGCTTATGGATTTGAAGTGGAAGAAATACCCCGTCAGGATATCGATCATATTGCAGTAAGTTCTTCTGCCATACGCAGATCACTCGAATCTGGTGATGTGAAAGGAGCCTCACACCTTCTCGGCAGGCCCTATGCCTTGACAGGCAGGGTCATCATGGGTGACAAACTAGGCAGGGTGCTTGGTTTCCCAACTGCCAACCTTGATATCGACTCGCATTACAAGCTGGTGCCCGCAGAAGGTATTTATGCTGTTCATATAAAGCACGAACAGCAAATTTTCAACGGAATGATGTATATCGGAACCCGGCCTACAGTGGATGGGAAACGCAAAGTCATTGAAGTGAATATCTTTGATTTCAATAAGGAGATCTACGGCGAAAATCTTACCGTTCACTTCATTGCCCTGCTCAGAATGGACTCCAAATTCAATAATCTTGAAATGCTCCGTCAACAACTGCAGGCTGATAAAGTCGACGCCCTGAAAATATTGGCAGGATGAAATGAAGGCTACTCCACCCTTGCAATGGAAACCCACTGAAGCGGTCAAAGCCAACAGCAACCTGACCAGGTTCATGGACTGGCTTACGCAGAATAAAGGCATTCACTGCAAAGACTATGATGCTTTATGGCAGTGGTCATGCACCGACTACGAGAAATTCTGGTCATTTCTCCTGGAATATTTCAACATCAAGTCCAGTGGCGCATGGCAAAGTGCGACCAGCCAGCACGACATGCCCGGCGTGAAGTGGTTTAGCGGTTTGAAGATCAACTATGCAGAGCACGTCTTTGAAAAGGCTGCCTCAGAACATCCTGCGATCATAGCTTGCAGCGAGTCAGGTAAGACAAAGAAAGTCAGTTGGAATGAGCTAAGGGATCAGGTGGCCAAATTGCAGCGCTACTTTAAAAGCATCGGTATAAAGCCCGGCGACAGAATTGCTGCATTCCTGCCCAATATTCCCGAGGCTTCGGCAACTTTTCTGGCGTGTAACTCCCTTGGTGCCGTATGGTCAAGTTGCTCACCTGATTTTGGGACGCAAGCAGTCCTGGATCGTTTTGTACAAATCGAACCGAAGGTGCTGGTGGCCGTTGATCAGTATCAATATGCAGGTAAGTCATTTGACAAAATTCCTGTCATTGAAGAAGTTGCCGGTAAGATACCCTCCATCAAAAAAATTGTGGTGGTCCATACATCAGGTAAAGCGCTGCCGTCAAATTATACAGATTACCAGAGCATCCTCTCGGGCGAATCCACTCCACTCACATTTGAGCGCGTGGACTTTAACGATCCCATGTGGGTGCTCTATTCGTCGGGAACCACGGGTTTGCCAAAGCCCATCACTCATTCTGTGGGCGGGATGTTACTGGAGCAGCTTAAGTACGTTCACTTTCATCAGGACGTTCATGCGGGTGAGCGATGTTTCTGGTTCACTACAACCGGTTGGATGATGTGGAATTACTTGCACGGCTGCTGGCTTGGAGGAGCCACCATTGTACTTTACGATGGAAGCCCTGCCTGGCCCAACTTGCTTTCGCTCTGGCGTTTGGCTTCCGAACAACGAATTACTCATTTTGGCACAAGCGCAGGATTCATTCTCTCATGCATGAAAGAGGACATAAGGCCCTCCCAACTTTCACTGGAGTCCATGCGGTCCATCGGGTCAACAGGCAGCACCCTTCCTCCGGAAGGCTTTGATTGGATTTACCATCACGTTAAACCGGACGTCTGGCTGACTTCGATGAGCGGTGGAACCGATGTATGCAGCGCCTTTGTTGGGGGTAATCCTCTGTGGCCGGTATATGAAGGCGAGATTCAGTGCAGGGCACTCGGCTGCAGCCTCGAGGCATGGAGTGAGGATGCCACACAGGTTGCACCCGATGAGGAGGGTGAAATGGTAATCACAAAACCCATGCCCTGCATGCCTGTGTACTTCTGGAATGACAAGGATTTCAAGAGATATCGTGAAAGCTACTTTGAAATATATCCGGGGTTTTGGAGACACGGCGACTGGATCAAAATCACCGCAAGGATGGGCATCGTTATCTATGGTCGTTCCGATGCCACACTCAACCGTGGAGGCGTAAGAATAGGAACAAGCGAAATCTATCGTGCGCTCGATTTGCTGACTGAAGTCAAAGATGCGCTGATTGTGTGTATCGAAAAGCAAGGGGGACTTTTCTATATGCCTTTGTTTGTTGCCCTGAAATCCGGTGAAGTACTGACTACAGATTTGAAGAACAGAATCAACAATGCTATAAAAAGCCAATACAGCCCTCGACATGTTCCCGATGATATCATCGAAGTAAATGATATCCCGTACACACTTAGCGGCAAGAAGACAGAGATGCCGGTCAAAAAGATCCTGATGGGCAGAGACCCTGCAAGGGTCATAAACAGGGACACGCTGAGGAACCCTGAGTCACTCGATTTCTTTATTTCTTTCGCCAGACAGCACTGATATTATACCTTTGCGCCTATCCGGCCAAAGCCACTAATTCAGCATGAAGAAGTCAACCATACAATTCACCGTATCATTGGACGACAACAACGTACCCGAAAAGATTGATTGGGATGCGTCGGAAAAGCCCGAGTCAGGACCCAGCGAGACCAAGTCCATCAGTATAGCCCTCTGGGATCATACCCACAAGAACACCATGCGTATAGACTTGTGGTCCAAAGACATGCCTGTTGATGAAATGAAACGATTCTATATTGATTGCATTGGAGGGTTGAGTCAAAGTGTCCTCACCGCGACCGGAGACGAATTCATGGCCAAAGAGATGGATCAACTGTGCGACCGGCTCGCCCAGCATATCCGGTCAGGCAAATAGCCGGCAAGCATCTTAGAAAGTCCTAAGGTTCAAAAATGGGCCCAGGCGCCTAAGCAATCGTTTGTTTTTGCTCAATTTCTCGTTAGATTTAACAGAATAAACCCTTATTGATTTATGAATAAATTCTACCTAAGGGCGCTCGTGCCACTGCTCTTTCTGCTGACGAGTGCCGCTACCCTAAAGGCGCAAACATCGACAGTAGCCGGAACGGTCAAAGATCCATCCGGAGCCGTCCTGCCCGGCGTTAACATTGTAGTGAAGGGAAGAGTGGTGGGCACGATTACAGATACCGATGGGAAATTTAACTTGAAAGTGAACCAGGCCCCTCCATTTACACTGGTTTTTTCTTTCATTGGTTACACTACAAAGGAACTGGAAGTCACTGACGCCAACAGCACAAATCTTGATGTCAGCATGGAAGAACAAACGTTGCTCGGCCAGGAAGTGGTGGTCTCAGCATCCAGGATTGAAGAAAGTATCCTGAAGTCACCTGTTACTATAGAAAAGATGGATGTCCTCGCGATAAGGCAGTCCAGTACACCGGACTATTTTGACGGTCTGGCGAACATGAAAGGCGTGCAGGTAAACAATGGCAGTTTGAACTTCACCGCTGTTAATACCCGCGGCTTTGCCACAATTGCCAACGTAAGGTTTGTTCAGTGGGTTGATGGAATGGATACTCAAGCTCCTCTTCTCAACTTCCCCACCGGTTCTATTATGGGTGTGGGTGAGCTCGATGCAGAGAGCATTGAATTGATACCCGGTGCGGCCTCCGCTTTGTATGGTCCAAACGCCTTCAACGGTATAATGATCATGAAGAGCAAGAGTCCGTTTGAATACCAGGGACTCAGTGCCCAGGTCAAATATGGCGCGACTAACTCAAACGCCGGAGGGAATAACCCTTATGCCCAGTACAGCTTCCGATATGCAAAAGCCTTCAGCAACAAGTTTGCGTTTAAGGTGAACTTCTCCTACCTCGACGCTACCGACTGGCTCAGCAACGACTATAAAACAGACAGGAATAACTCCTCTTCGACTACGGACCTGAGTGGGACCAAGAACTTTGACGGTCTGAATCTTTACGGTGATGAAGTACAGATCAATACAGGCGTTCCCAGCATTGGGGTTATTACCAGAACTGGTTTCAGGGAACAGGATATCCTCGACAACCGGAAGGCGAATACCATGAAGATCGACGGCGCTCTTCACTACCGGATTAACGACAAACTCGAGCTTATTTACGCTTACCGTTATGGCGGGGGTAATTCCATCTATCAGGGCACTGAAAAATATGCCCTTCGCGATTTCAACCAGCAGTTTCATCGGCTGGAACTGAAAGGCGATAATTTCTTTGTAAGAGCCTATCAATCCGCCACCGATGTAGGTAAATCCTACAACCTCTCTGCGCTGGGCATTTACGCCAACGAGACCTACGCTCCATCCGCAACCAACTGGGTGCCGGATTATGTGCTTGCCATGCAGGGATACATACCTGGCGTAAGTGCAGGAGATCCAAATGCCGCCAGAACGTACGCAGACAGGAACAGGCCGCAGCCTGGCACTCAGGCCTATACTGACCTGATGAACGCTGTAAGAGCCAATTTCTTCCAGAAGACTCCTACCGGTACATGGACCGGACCGGAAGGTGTAGCACGCGCAGTGCAGGGCGGTTCTTCCTTTTATGACAATTCATATCTGAGGCATGCTGAGGTCTATTATAACTTCAAGAATGTGAAGTGGGCTGACATTATTGTTGGCGGCAATTTCCGTGAATATGACCTTTTCTCTAATGGGACCATCTTTAATGAAGACCCTGCAGCAGGCAACAATTTTACCCGGATCCGAATCGATCAGTGGGGCGCTTATACGCAAATTTCCAAAACTTTTGCTGAAAAACTCAAGCTGACTGGCTCGATTCGATATGACAAGAGTGACAACTTTGAAGGCCACTTCACTCCCAGGTTATCGGCTGTTTATTCAGTTGACCAGAACAACAGTTTCAGGGCATCATTTCAGACCGGCTTCAGAATTCCCGACACGCAGGCACAGTATATCTACTTCCCTTCTTCCGGTGGTATCCTGCTGGGTAGCGTAGAAGCAAACGCCTCCCGTTATGGCATCCACAATGGCGGTGCATGGACACAAACATCCTACAATGCTTTTGTAGCCGCAGGTGGAAAACTGGATCCCAATACAGGCGCCGTAACTGCAGGAAATGCAAGTCTGCTGCAGACCGCCAACGTCTCTTATGTCAAACCAGAGCAATTGAGCGCGTATGAAGTTGGATACAAAGGCGTTATCGCAAAAACGCTGATGGTCGATCTCAACTATTATTATACCTCTTATAGCGGCTTTATTGGCGGCCAGATTGTTGCCGGCAAAACCTCAACGATGCATCAGGGCAAACAGGTTAATGCCGGGGCACTTTGGGCTCCCTATGTAAACTCGGCCGAAAATGTTACGTCCCAGGGTGTAGGCGTGGGACTTACTTACAACCTGCCCCACAGCTTTGTGCTGAACGGAAACTATAACTGGGCTGATTATACCGCGAATGAGTCTGCCGATTTCCGTGCCGGCTTTAATACTCCCAAGAACCGGTTCAGTGTGGGTGTTGGCAACAGAAAGATTGGAAAGAATCTTGGTTTCAATGTCAACTTCCGTTACCAGGATGCATTTGAATGGCAATCATCATACGGCATCTGGACTGTGCCAAAATACGGCGTATTGGACGCACAGGTCAGCTACAAGATGCCTTCCATCAAGTCTGTATTCAAACTTGGAGGAACCAATCTGGGTGGAGGCGACTACAGGACCAACTTTGGGTCACCTTTCATCGGGCAGATGTATTACCTCTCTGTCACCTTTGATGAGTTCCTGAAATAATACACCTATCCAAAAAAGACACTTATGAAAAGTTATAAGTCCATAATCACAATAATCGTGGCCTTCCTTGCTGCAGGGTCTTGCAAGCAAGAAGTGATCACCTTGGAGGCGCCGGCTACCACAACGCCGTCGACCCCTTCTAAAGGCAATGCCGACTTCACAAAATTTGTTGCCCTCGGAAATTCATTTGTAGCCGGAATGCAGGGGCAGGCTCTGTACAACGA
>JBDHXU010000164.1:0-6355 GCA_039810905.1 Cyclobacteriaceae bacterium
CACATCCAATGTGCCGACGAAGCAACCTCAATCCAAGAAAGTCATCTTGTGTTACTCCGCAGAGCCCCCTCGCGGGAAACTCTGCGATGAAAAGAAGGCTCACATCATTTCCCGCAGAGTCTCCTTCAGGGACTCTGCGATGAAAGCAAGGCCCTTTATCGCTTCCTGCAGTCTCCTATAAGAGTGGAAATTACAACCTTACCATCGCGAGCCCGACGCAGTCGGCGAAGCGATCTCCGCCCATTTTTTTAAACTCACCAACGTCTTTGCGAGGAGGCACACCCCATGTGCCGACGAAGCAACCTCACCCGAAGTTCTTATCTTGCAGGCACTGTCTGACCATGAAATTTCTCCGGGTAACTCGTTTTTCCCTTCTGCTCTCTGCTGCCCTCACTCCTTTCTTCTGCGCTCTCATCAGCGGCAGCAAGTATTTCGAACTTGCCACCATCCCGTCCGTCTGGATCGTTTTGTCGGTGCCTGTGCTTGCTCTCAAACTTGTCACCGATGCGCTCGTCGCCGCAAGGCGAAAGATTACGCCTGCTTCCGCTGAAAGTACACCACCACCCCCTCCACCTCCTACTTTCGTGGAAGAAGTTACAGGGCTCGTCTGGGTGGGTGATTACTTCACCCTGGCCATCGGACTACTTCCGGCAGTGTTAATTTATTTTACCCTGATGCTTGCGGAATACAAGGGCCCCGCCATCAACTTCCTCCTCATTCCCTCGCTTGTGGTTACTGCCCTCTGGCTCCGGTGGCTGGAAAAACGTGGCTATGCCACCATCATCCTGCCGCTCGTACCCATAAAACTATACTATGTCGTGCTCGTCGGAATCGTACTGGCAATAATCGGCGCACTGCACGAATTGTTTTTCGTCTAGCCCCTTCTTTGCGAACGATTCAGAAGATCCGGTAACCCACCACCAGCTCAGAATAGTTGATTGTAGTGCTGCTGCCAGAAGCGTGGGGACTAATATATCCAGAAGACTTGGCAGGCACATTCCAAATGTTTTCCAACCCTGTAAAATACATATCATCCAATGAAGCGCTAAGACGCCACGCGAGGTGAATCCTTCTGAATTTCATGCCGACCTCCCAGCGTGTAAACAGCGACTGCTTCCTGCCCAAATCGGTTATATCTCTGCTATCCTGATAGGTGTTGGCCGGCGGCGGTATCACTGGTGGATTAACAAGTGTATAGTAACTGACCTGTACAGTCTTCTCCGACAATGTTGCATGCTGAAGAAAATTCATTGTCACGCCAAAGCCAAAGAAAATGGTGAAGTCCTCAACAAGCGGGAAGGGCCGATAGTTCAACTTCAACGCAACAGGCACCTGCAGGTATTGGGTTGATAAGTCTGTAGTCTTCGCCGTATACGATTTATATATACCAACATCCACTGAGAAAAGACTATTTACATAGTAACCGTTGGACAAATACGAAGCCCCTGTTACCATGGACAGGTACAATTTTGAAATCTTCCTTGGCTTTAAACGCCCCTCCAGTTCGATACCCACGATCGGATAGTTCCCCCCACTCTCATGATAGATTGAAGTTGAATTAACACCCGCAAAGGGTGTCAATTGCAACTGACCCATCACAACATCAGTAAACGATATCATGATGATCAAAATGACCGTTGTTCGTTTTATATTCTCATTCATTTTCCCAGCATAATAAACGCTCCCCAGAAGAATGGATGTTGATATTTCTGCCTTAAGGCAATTTGAGCGCTTCGAAACTCGGCCGTATTATTCTTGCCCGACCAGGCCCTGTAAAAAGAACCCATCAGTTCAGCGGTGGCATCGTCGTCTACTTTCCAGAGGGACATAATCAGGTTGTGGGCCCCCGCCACCACAATGGCACGCTGAAGACCATAGACACCCTCTCCGTTTCTCACCTCACCCAGGCCGGTCTGACAGGCAGACAAAACAACGAGGTCTGTGGATTGAAGGTCCAGGTTGGTGGCCTCATATGCAGTAAGTATTCCGTCTTCCTGCGTCTCTGTAGCCACGCTGTGCCTTACGCCTGCAAGAACGATACCTGACCTTATCATGGGCGAGATCGCACTCGCAGCATCATCCACAAAAAACCCGTGGGTCGCAATATGGAGAATGGCAGGCCCATGTACAGCCTTTACATTCTCCTCCCGTGCTTCCTCACCCAGGTAAGCGGTGACTTTAAGGTGGTGCTGCTCCAGGATGGGTTCAATCATACTGACCTCCTTTTCGGTTCCTGGGAGATCTGAAAACTCCTGCTCCTTGAATGTCTGCAACTCTTCTGAAATGACATTTCGCTGTCCGTACCCCTCCGTCTCAGCACCAGTTTGACCGTGGTTCTGGAGATCGTAGGAAGGCCGTCCTATCAACACGGCATCTGCTGCTTTGCTGCTTTCCTCTTTTGCAATGAGATCGCTGGTATTCGTGAGATAAACCAGTTCCATTTCGTCGATCAGATATTTTCTGTTCACAGTGTTCTGAAGGGTGTTCAGGTTGAGTTGATTGTACACGCCGTCAGGAGACAAATAGAGCTTGCGGACCCCGGCCAATTCCCTTTTGATCGGCTGCCAGAATTCCCTGTATGAAATAGTGTCTTCCAACCTAGACAAAATGGCATTCCTGTAGTATGGGAGGAAACGTTTTTCAAGCTGGTTGCCATTTGGTATGGTGAATAACTGTGGTGACGGTGAATCCGGCTTTATGAGCAGAACAGCATACACCGTAGAATCGCCGATTATGTTTGGGGACGATTTGTCCGCAAGGCGCACGCGAATAATTTCAGCAGCTGCTTCGCCCGGCTGCAGCCGGTTTTTGACGTCCATCCACGTGAGCACATTGGTACTGCTCGAGAAGAGGCCGCTGGCGGTATTCAATTCTTTTTCCAGTTCGTCGATTTGCTTTTCCAATTGCTCAATTCTCTGAGGGCCGGTTGGTTCATAGTATTCCGCTGAAAGCAGAGCCTTCGCGTATTCCCATTGATGAAGCTTTTCAATCAGTTCATTGTTCCCACTCGACAGTATCTGGTTCTTCTGACGGTTGGATTCGTTCAACAGCAGTGCTTTGGTGTTGAGCACATTATTGTACATCTCTTCGTACAACGGCGCTGCCAAAGATTCCTTCTGATCGAGGACAAATGCGTTGAAGATGTCAAAATCCTTTTTCAACGATGCATAGAATTGCTCTTTCTCGTAGTCGCTCATGGCGATGAAGTTCTGTGCGATGTGTTGACGGTAGTCCTTCACAAGCGTGATAAACCGGTCACTCGCATCTGAAGTCCTTCCCTGGTACCACGCCAATTGGCCACGTGTTCGCATGATTTTGAATCTGACATCAGAAGTAGCCAGCTTGGCAGGGTTATAATAGTCGGCGCGGTCGAGGTAATATTTGGCTTTTTCATAATCTCCGCCCTGCAGATAATAACGCGCCTTCATCTCCAGAATACGGGCAGCTTCGGTCAAGGCAGCTATTTTGGACACAAACTTGCCCGCTCCTGATGAAGCTATTTCAAGCTGATGAATATAATCAAGGGCCTCGTCCCTTTTGCCCAGCGACATGCAGATCTCTGCCAGGTCGTTCAGGTAAAGTCTTTTCAGGATGTCATAGTCATAGTTGGAAGTCATGGCATGACTGATCATCCGTTCCGCTTCGTTAAACTGGCGGTAAGTAGATTCAATGTCCCCCTTTCTATAGCCGAGTGATCCCATCCCTACAACGGGGTGGACGCGATGAATGCTTCTTTTGGCAAAAAATCGGTCACGACGCTCTTTTGATTCCTGAAATAGTTTTTCTGCCGAATGTACACTTCCTATTTTCAGATAGTAGTACGCGAGGCGGTCAGTCGGGTCAAATATTGTAAACTGAAAGTTAGTGAAGTATGCCAGTTTGAATCTTTTGTTCTTTCGTGTCGGCATATGTTTCTTGCTCTCCTCATATGCTTCTATCAGCGCCTTCTCTCCCTTTGCATAGTCGCCCGAGCGGACGTATTGCTCGCCCAACATCATGGTGAGGACAATGAACTGGTGAAAATTTTCCTTATCCTTTGCGCGTGCTGAAAGTTCTTCAATGCTTTGCCTTAGCTGATCTGGGTTCCGGCTCTTGGACATTTTATATATCTGTCTTCCGAAACTTTTACTTCCAAACTTGCTCTGACCCAAACTCAAAGAGCAGGCCGCCACAAACAGAAGCACTATGCTAGTTCCAATTCTCATCTGAGTCTGAATCCAATGGTGACTCCATAAAGCATGAAATCTGCATACCCATTTGAAAGCAGGTAAGTGGATTGCTGCTGATTCAAGGCCCAATGATCCGCCAGATTCTTTATGGAAGATTGCCCATGAAATGGAAGCATGAATACCAGAGAAATGGTAAACCGGTTGAACATGATGGTTTCCTGTATGCGTCCACTCAGATAGAATCGGTTGGAATAACCTGAAATCTCCCCACTCGCAGTTCTCACCGTTCCGAAACTGTCTGTAATGCTTTCCTGCAAGTTCGCCGAGAGCATATAATAAGGCTCAAATCCCAGGTCAAGGCAGAAGAAGTTCTTGTTACCCAGACTCCACCTCATCATGAGAGGCACACCGAGATAGTTCGCGTCAAATTTGCTGGCGGAACCAAAAATTCCGCTCTCATTTTGATAGCCCACCCCGAAATAGGTCAAGCCCGTAAGAAACGACACTGAGCCGATGATCTTCCTTTCAAAGTCAAGCTCCAGAAATGGAGCAGGGTCATGCTTGGCAATATAGGTCGATAGATTACCTCCGTCCGTACCGGAAAAACCTCCTACAACAAAGATCCTTGTTTGAGCCAACCCTTGAAGGGAAATCAATGCACACAGAAGAAAAGGTATGAAACGGTTCATCATCAGAAGGAGTATTGCCAGGTAAGATTGATTTTCGTAACGCGACCTGAAGAATCCAGCACCCAGGAGTCAACAAAAATCCTCCCGTAGGTCCCGTCAGGTATTTGCACCACGTAGCCATGATGAAGCCTGGCTTCAACCTGATAAATGTACCCGGCGGTGGGCTTTACATTTACATCACCCAGGCACCTGAATTGTCCTGCGTCGACAATCTTCCCGATCAATGAACTGGGAATTACGGAAGTAAAGTTGATTGCCCAGAGAATGGTAGACGTTGTGGACGACATCACAACAAAACATGCATTTCGATCTTTACTGTCCTTACTAAAGCAAAAGACATTACTCAATGTATAATTTCCGGTATTGTTAATGGTGGCTGCCGGTAAGCTGATCTCGGCGGTACCTATCGGATCAACACAGACGTTCTTGAGGTTTGGGTCCTCCTGGCATGAAACGAGTAAAATCAGGAATAGACAAGCTATCCTCATGGTCGCTTGGGATTTATCCATCCTTGCCCAATCTACTTAAAAAAATCGAAGGGGGTTATTCTATTCGGGACAGTTTCATGACCCTTTGAGCGGACTTATATAACCATGATGGGTCAGGTATTTATTACCCCGCCCCTCCGGCCAAAATGCAGGGTTTTCAACTTACCCCGCGAGCGCCGAAGCAGGCGAAGCGATCTCCGCTCCTTTTTTCAAAACCCCAGAACGTCATTGCGAGTTACACAAAAAGTTTTCATGACAACCGTAACTTCGTAGTTACACTTGTGCAGTTTGACCCTGCTTCCAATAGTGCTTTGAGCTAGTTTGCGAGCTTGGTTCTGAAAGATCGAGAGTCAAGAAGTTTGGTACGGCTTTTCTTTTTGATATGGAAGGCTTGTCCGATTGGTAGCATTTCTGTTTTTGGACTTTCAGGCACAAGAGTTATTTCACATACTTAACCCGAGTGCCTGTGGAAAAAATCAGAGAGAACGCAGCCGGTATAGATATCGGCTCAACGAAAGTTTTTGTGGGTTTGAAAGGAGATCGAGTACAATCGTTCGGAACCTTTACCGGCGATTTCCACCAATTAGTTGCATTCCTGATAGAGAATCAAGTGACCACCGTTGCCATGGAGTCAACAGGAGTGTACTGGGTTGTCCCTCATGATATGCTGGTGGATGGTGGTATTGATGTTTGGTCGACAGGCCAGGCAAGTGCCAGGCTGCAAAACGATTGAAGGATTGCAGTTGGATCCAACCCCCTTGAATGTGTAGGTGTATAGTGAAACCATCATCATCGTCACTCCTGACGCAATGACGGCAGCAGTCGGAAATTGCTTCACTCAGCCCGGTTTCTGAGCCCGATTATTTAAAGCAAAGGCATGTTTTGCCATTTTCCCCCAATGCACTAATATTGCACTCCCTTTGAGGGACAAATTCCTCCTTAGCTCAGCTGGTTAGAGCATCTGACTGTTAATCAGAGGGTCCTTGGTTCAAGTCCAAGAGGAGGAGCA
>JBDHXU010000165.1:0-6348 GCA_039810905.1 Cyclobacteriaceae bacterium
GAAAGTACGGCCCAACTGATGATCTCCTTCTATACAGAATTACTTTCAGGAAAGGACAAAGCTTCCGCCCTGAAAGAGGCGAAAAGGAAGCTTCTGTCTGATCCCAAATACAGTCATCCTTATTACTGGGCACCCTTCATTCAGATCGGCAGCAATAGCACAAAGTAATTCCGGAAGAGGCACAAAAGTGCTATATTTATTTTGTACCGGCTATGGAATGGATTCGTTTCATCCGCTTAGGCGGATGGCTTTTTTTGCTGGCCATTTTCACTATTCCTGTTTCTGCACAGAAAGAGCAGAAGATTGATGGTTCGACCTATGTGCAGTACAAACCGTCGTACTTCAAACCCCACCGCGGCATCTACTATTCCCTTTTTGCGGCCCCTGTGGTTACCATCGACCCGATGGGGCTCGGAAAGAAAAGCACATACGGAATCGGGCTGGGCAGCAGATTCACCTTGTGGGAATCAAAGAAAGAGACTCCTGCCCTGTCAGGATTGAGCGTGGTTGGATTCTACACCGCGGTCGCTTACGAATATTACCCACAGCAATACGACAAGGTATACGCTTCCCTGTGGGTCAGAGTAAAGGCACTCATTCCACTCGCCGCCCGTACCGATTTTATTTATGGATATGGTTACGGAATGAAAGGAGTCTCTGCACGGCTCTGTATCGGCTTTGAAGTTAAATCCGTCTCAGTCTTCGTTTGTGGAGAGTACTTTAAATACTACAGCTTCGGAAGCTGGCATCCCAATCTGGAAAGCCCCTACACGAACTCAGGCGAGATTATGGTGTTAATTCCTTTCCTGACGCGGAAAGACAAATGAAGAAATTACTGACCATTGTCTTTCTGACGATCTGCACTTCAGTTCTGGCTCAACGGCTGGGGGTCGGTATCACCCTTCAATATTTTCCCTTCAAACAGGTTACGCTCGATGCGGCGGATATTGTTCCCGGCTATTCCTATGCAGTGTACAAGGCAGGCAATAATAACTGGAAATTGTGGTCCGCCGGGCAGTCCTTTGTTGTCGGTGGGGTGTTTCAACTGAATCGCCAGCGCTTCTATTTCACGGCCGAACCATCTCTGGAATTGAACACCTACAATTACTCCATGACGTATCAGACAGGGCCCGGTGTTGGAGAGAAAATTGTTTTCCAGGTGCTGTATCTTCAGGCGCTTTGCCCCATCATCGCAGGCTACCAATTTCACTCTTCAGGCATATTCCGGTATTCATTTTATGCAGGCGTCTCCCCGTCCACATCATTTCACATTGAGGCGCGATTTACCCAGAATGCCGATCAAACACAATACGACCGGTACACACCTTATGACATGAACGGCATACTCTATTCCGGCAAGCCGTGGTGGAATGGCATTGCAGGATTTGGCATCCACGTAGCCAGTATCGCCAAAATAGAAATCCGCTATCTGCACCGCCTCGACTCTCCCGGCGATCAATACAAAGCAACGTTCAGCTCGTTGGGTGTGGGACTAACCTACTACTTCCCGATCAAACTCTTAAAGAAGACGATTTACCGTGAGGATTAGAATCTCTTCCATATGGTGGCTCGTTTTAAGCTCCTGCACAATCCAGGTGTATGAACCTGAGAAGATGCTGCCGGTAGAGGAATACAGCGAATGGACCACGCATGCAACATATGTCAGTCAAACAGCAAATTCCGTCACGCTTGATGTTGAATTGATCCTCTCCGATAAATTCGACAGAAACAACGAATTTACCTTCTTGGGTTCTTCTGATTTCAATATCTCCGGTTCAGACGGTCAACTGACCATTAGCGATTTCAAAACAGCCACAGTCGCTAACGCAGGCCCGGGATCATCAGTAATATTGATGGACCTCAGCGGTGACTACTCGTCGACTGACCCATACAACAACAGGGCTAAGATGTTTCACAAGTACTTTGAGGACCACAACGGTAGCAGCCAATTCTTGACAGGCGGGTTTGCGAAAAGGGGTCTCCTTCCTACTCCCGTCTATTACTTATCTGAACAGTTTCAAACAGCGGAAGATCAGATTCTGCTTCCGTTTTTCAATATGTCGGTTCAGACCGGCGGCCAGAACAACCTTTATGATGCTCTCAACAGTGGTATCAGCAAACTCACAAACACAACGGGGGCAGTCAGGCATCTTATTGTATTGACTCACAGCAACGATGGCGGAAGTTCATCCGCCGCAAGCAGCATCATCGCGGCGGCCAAAACAGCATCAGTGAACATAGACATTGTTGCGTTAGGGAATGATTTGAATCCCGCACCACTTGCGGCAATTGCCTGCCAAAGTGGAGGGCTCTTTGCTTTCTGCCAGACTGGCGAAGAAATGATTGCAGTCACAGGCAGACTATACCGGATGCTTTATGGAACAACAGGCACCTGCCAGTTCAGGCTTATCTATAAGCCAACTTCGGGAACCGTTGCATCAGGTGATCAGATAACCGGAAGCATCAATGTATCCGAAAGTGTATTTGGCAAGTCGCTTAATCCAACTTATTTCTCTGTAAGCGTACCATGAAGCGGATATTGCTTTTGACTGGAATGGCGCTTGCCTTTTTACACGGAAGCTCACAACAGCTTCTTGAAATTGCCGTACAGAAGGGACATTCTGCAGATATTACCACACTTGCCTTCAGCCCAGACTCCCGGCTCCTTGCCAGCAGCGGCAAGGATCACCTCATTAAGCTTTGGCACGTCCCAACTGGTAAGGAAATGGCCAGCTTCGTCAGTGGTGCAGATAACGAAATCACCGGACTCGCATTCAGTGCTGAAAATGACTTTCTCTACGTCTTGTACGACGATCAGAAGATTCACACCTGGGACATTGCCACATCGCGGCTTAAGACAACAGAACGACCGGATCCACTTCCCCTTTTCAGGAACAAGCTGGAATACCGTGATCCGGGCCAGGCCTTTTCCATTCAGATCGACAGGTTCTTCGTCAGGAAGAAGTTATCATCAGGAAAGCAGGCCTTTGCCAAAGTACCTGTTGATATATCCCAGAACTTCAATGCAGTTTCCGTGATACGGAAATACAGCAGGATCGCGGGAGCCAATCAGGATGGTGATGTGTACACCTATGATCTGTTAACCGGCAAAACACAGAAGGTGCTGGAGGAACATTATGGGCCAGTCAACGATGTCGCATGTTCCCCTGATGAACGAATCTTTGCTACTGCAAGTTCTGATCGCTCCATCATCATCTGGGACTCTCAAACACTAAAACCCATCAAGCGGCTATTCAGTCGTTCATTCCGTTTCGAATGTATGGCGTTTGACCCCACCGGAACCAAATTGGTGGTTGGAGATGAGTTGGGTGAGGCCCACATCATCGATCTCCAATCAAGCCGGGTTAAAGTGAACGCATATGAATTCCATCAGCAGAAAATGACAGCAGTCACTTACAGCACAAATGGAGACTGGATTTACTCCGGGGGACATGATAACAGGATCGTTAGCTTTGACGTGAAGCAGGATCGCATTATTCAGAGAGAAACCTACCTGAAATATATCAGCTTGACTGACGGTGTCCTCAAACTCCTGAAAGCACACAGAGAACCTTATGCGTGGGTCAACACCATTTCAGCCAGTGGCAGCAACCAGTATCTGCTCGCAGGCGGAGGATGGAGAGAATCAGTCATAAGAAAACAGCCGCAACCTATATGGTTTAAGGATGAAAGGACGCAACATTTCAGGGCCGTAAAAGCGCACCAGGGCAACATCCAGTCCATTGCTTATGTTACTGATCTGAATTTTCTAACAGGCAATGCAAATCAGCTGATCGACTGGTACTATGACGCCGGAACCGCTGAACTCTACATGAGAGAATACTTGCTTCAGCAAGGCTCGATAATCCGGAAGATACACCCCTATGCATCTGATTCTGTACTGATCAATGCCGGCACTTCCCTGATTTGGTACAGCCGAAAGAATAAGACTGCAGGCAGAGTATTGGAATCGGGAAAGGCTATCGACGCCACGGCCTTTGATCCGGGCACCGGCAGACTGGCATATGCAACTTTTGGCGACCTGAAGTTGCAAAGCCAATCTGGAGCTGCCTTCAGAACCATTACTCAGGCCCACACGGACAAGATTACCGCCATGGCATTCAGTCCTGCGCGACCGATCCTTGCCACCGCAAGTTGGGACGCAACGGTAAAGATCTGGAACAGCAACACATGGGAACTGATCGTGACGATCGTGCCTATCGGGAAGAATGATCATATAGTAATTACACCCGATGGATACTATTATGGAACGCGTCAATCTCTGAAGGGTGTTGGATTCAAACTCGGGAAACACTTTGTCTCACCGGAACAATTCGATCTTCGCTACAACCGCCCGGATATTGTACTTCAACGACTGGGATTTGTATCAGCCAATGTGGTAAAATCCTACCGTCGTGCTTATGAGAAGCGGCTTCAGAAGCTGAACTTTGACGAAGAAGCATTGTCGGCCGAGTATAATCTGCCGGACCTCCATGTCACAGGAACACCGCCTCTCACTACGGCGTCAGCTCAGCTTAATTTCAGCATCAAAGCCGATGATGAAAAATATCCCCTGGAGCGGATAAATGTTTCCGTCAATGAAGTACCTGTCTTCGGCATGAGTGGGATTGACATCAGCACGCCTGCAACGAAAACTCTTGAAAAGGAAATCCAGGTCAGGCTCTCAGCGGGCAGAAACAAGATCCAGGTGACGTGCCTTAATTCCAAAGGCGTGGAATCCCTCGCCGAAAGCTTTGAGGTCACCTATGAAGCACCTCAGCGGAAGCCAGCCTTGTATCTGAATATTATATCCGTTTCAGAATATGCCAACCAGAAGATGAATTTGAGGTACGCTGCAAAAGACGGCCGGGACCTGGCCCGCCTGTTTGATCGTCATGCAGACCAATACAGTGAAATTCACATTGATACGCTCTTCAACAAAGCGGCCACCCGTGAAAACATCCTGAAGCTCAAAAAAGGACTGGCGCGTTCACATGAGGACGATGAGGTCATCCTCTTCGCATCAGGTCATGGAATGCTGGACGACAAGCTGGACTTCTATTTTGGTACCCATGATATCGCCTTCGACAACCCTTCCGGAAGGGGAATTCGTTATGAAGAGCTTGAAGGACTCCTCGACAGTATCCCTGCACGCAACAAGCTTCTGCTGGTGGATGCATGCCACTCTGGCGAGGTGGATAAACGATCGCTCACCGTTTCGGACCAGACCCTCGCCATGAGTGAAGGAAAGCGCGGTACACTTAAGACCTACACCTACGCACCGGAAGCCACCGAAGAGACTTACCGCTTGGGCATTACCACTTCCTTTGATCTTATGCAGGAGATCTTTAACAACGTGAGCAAGGGGTCGGGGGCTGTAGTCATTTCGGCAGCCGCCGGCAACAGTTATGCCCTGGAATCCGATGAGTGGAAAAATGGCGTGTTCACCTATGCCCTGCTGTATGGACTCAGAGAAAAGAAGGCGGATCAAAACAAAGACGGAATCATTACAGTTACCGAGCTCAAGACATACATCAGCGCAGAGGTGGAGCGGCTGACTAATGGTGAACAGAAACCGACGTCAAGGCGCGAGAACCTCGAATTTGATTTTGTGGTCTGGAGGCACTAAGAAAATGCCGAATGATAAGTGACGAATTATGGATCAGAAGTAAGACGTCCCACTTCATCTTGCCCTCAACCCTTGCCTAATCAACGATCACAATCTTGTGTCCAAGGACAGAAAGAAAATTCCTGAAGCCTTCGCCCGTTAGCTCCAATGAAGCTGTATTGCGGTTGGGATGGAAATGTAACAACGGCGCCTCCGCAACTTTCCTGCTAAGAAACAGCTCTACACTCTTCTTGTTGTCATTCAGCAATCCGAACGGTGAAACGGCTCCCGGCTTCACACCCAGTTTATCGTTAAGCGTTTCAGCGTTGACAAATGAGAGTTTTCGCTCACCGGCACATTCGGCCAATTTCTGGATATCAGCACGCTCAGATACGGGGAGCACAAAAAGCATATAACGCCTCTTCTTCTGATCACGCAGAAACAGATTCTTGCATGGCAGCCCTGGCAACGCCAACGCCTCAAGTTCCTCACCAGTCATGACGGGAGGATGAGTATGAAGTTTAAAGGGAATACCTTTTTGCCTCAAAAAGTCCTCAACATCAACCATAACGTTTCAACGAATTTACGCAACCGGCAATGAAGACCGGGCGGACTTCCATGGATGGCACTGGAAATTGAATGAGCCATCCTTATCTTGCAAGCCTTTCATATCCTTACAGTTAAGACCAGGCCGATCCTTCTCTGACATGAAGAAATTCAATCTATTCCTCTGCTTTATT
>JBDHXU010000166.1:0-6344 GCA_039810905.1 Cyclobacteriaceae bacterium
ACCACCTGATTCTTGCTGAGTTTGTAAGGGGAACAGTAAAGATGTTCCGAAGGCAATACCTTTGACAAATGAGTAATCGTATCCACCTGGATGTTCCGCCACTATTCAGCTTCCGGCTTTGCTGTGAATTTTTGCAGCGCTCCCCGCGTGAATTGCTTCACCAATGTGATGGGCGAACTGTTACCAAGGCGGTGCACCTGGATGGTCGCGATTTGCTCTTTCAGGTTGAGGCAGATGGAAAGAGCCGGCTTGCTATCTCGGCTTTGAATGAAGATATGACACCCTCTGTTGAACAAGCACTTGTAAATTATGTAAAGGAGTGGTTCGACATGGAAACGGACCTGAAGCCCTTTTACAGAATGGCAAAAGCAGATCCTTTGCTCTCCGACCTGGTCAGGAAGTACAAAGGCTACAGGATTGTGGGACAGCCTGATCTGTATGAATCTCTGGTGTGGGCAGTCCTGGGGCAGCAGATCAACCTGGGCTTCGCCTACACGCTCAAGGGACGTTTCGTGGAGAAATACGGGCGGTCGGTGTTTCTTAAGAGTAAACGACATTACATTTTCCCGAGGCCCTCTGAAATTTCAAAACTCAATCCGGAAGAATTATTGCCTCTTCAGTTTTCAAGACAAAAATCGAAATACACAGTGGAAATCAGCCAGGCATTTGAAGAGGGCAGGATTACGCAGCCACATATTCAAAGCCTTCCTTTCGCTGAGGCAAAGGACACGTTAATGAAGATCAAGGGCATTGGCAACTGGACGGCTAACTACGCCCTGATGAAAACCTTTCGTTACCCGGATGCCTTCCCGCTCGAGGATGCAGGGTTGCACAATGCGATCCGGAACCTGAAGAAGATGAAAGCCAAACCCACTGTCGACCAGGTGAGGAGAATTTTTAAGAAGTACAAAGGATGGGAAGCCTACGCAACTTTGTATCTGTGGAAGTCGCTTGCATCAGCATAACATTTCACCTCCCTTTTATTTGACGCGAATCAAGGTGGCAAATGTATTCTCGTCTTGCAGCAGCTTAACGCGGCTGCTGTCTGCATTGACCTGATATTGTGAGAACAGCCCTGTGAGCGTCTCTTTGAATTGTATAAATGGAGCCGAATCGCCCGGTGCCTGTGTACAAATCATCGGCGACTGGAAGTCAATGGTTGATACACGATCCGTCGTGAACACTCCATTGCACTCATTGGAACCGCCGTCAAGGATGAACCTGCCGCTCAATTGCAGTTCCAGCAGTATGGGATAGGCGTTCCGGTTTGTCTCATCAATCACAGTACCTCCACCGATGGCGAAGTGGTCTACCTGCAGCAGAAGGAACGATTTGGCGAATGTGTTTCCTCCCTGATTTGATTTGGAAGGTGCAGGTTCTTTTGAGGAACAGGCCATGAATAGTAGCATCCAGCCAAATCGGTGAACAGCACGAAGCATTAATTCAGCCTTTGCGTTGCAGAAATGTTTTCATCGGCCCCCAGTAGAATTCCTTCCATCCCCGTTTCAGCGATTCAGTTTTATGCTGTGGGACACCGTGTTGGATGAACGTCATTTTGGTCTGCTTCCCTTTTCTCTCAAAGCGGAAAGTGCAAATGGAGAAATGATCCGCCGGCCACCCATCTTCATCGAAATGCCACGCCTGTACGATTTCTTTTCCTTCTTTGAGTGAGATATTGTAACCATGGCAATAGCCGTCAAAGACTGAGAATTTTCCGTCCTCCTTTTTGCTCATGGTGACTTTGCTGCCGCTGAAAGCTGTATGTTTTCTGGCGTCCATAATCAACTCATAGACATCCTGGGGCTCAGCAGGAAAAGTGGCCGTTTGCCGGATTGTGCTGGTTTTCATCCCAATGGTTTTGAGAAATAAATATACTCCTTCGGAATGCCATCCAATAAAAAATCCCGGCAGTTCATCACCACCGGGATTATTAGCCTGATGTCTAACAAGAAACCTATTTCTTTCTTACATAAATATTGGAGTGCCCGCTGGTCAGGCTTACTTCCAGCCCGCCGCCATTCACCTTCCCCGACACTTTGTTACTTCCGTACTTCACCCAATTATCTTTTTCACCGGTTTCAAGTTTCAGCGCCGGGTCCATAAATATTTCGCCAAAATTGCTTCCCAACGTCATGTTTGCTTTTATGCCGGCAGGGAAAGTCACATCAATATGTCCATGCTCGGAGTGTATATTGAGCGGGCCGCGGACTGCTGCTGTGAACTCCATGTCGATGTCACCGTGAACGGTACGGATGTTAACAGGACCTGTCAAACCGGTCATCATGAGCGATGAGTGAACAGTGGAGACTTCAAATTCATTCTCCATGTTGGATGCCTTGATGGTGCTTCCATAAGGGCTGGTGTGTTTAACGGAAACCGTTACTCCTTTGGGCACCTGAATCCTGATCTTGGGCCCATCCATCTTCTTGAGTTGGTGAACTTCTACAACTCCTGCTTTGTCCACAACGGAGATGCCCAGGCCTGTATTGTCTTCATAGCCCATGTTACCGATCGCCCTGAGCCCTTCGGCTCTCGTGTCCTTTGACCCGTTTCCTTCCAGCGAGGAGAAGATGATTTCATTGCCGGTGGCGCCCTCCAATGAAACACGGTTGACTTCTTCAATGAGCAGCTTGCCGCTCGACTTAGCGATTTTATACTCCTGAGCCTTGGCAATCAAAGAGGTTGCACAAAGCGTCAGTACGATGATTATTTTTTTCATGAATTGACTTTTAGTGATTAGTGAATTGATTTTTTCTCGTAGGCCTTTTTTCGGATGTACACATTGCCATAGGAGGACTCCAGGTGAAAGTCAGGCCCGCTGCCCACACTGGCGGTGACAGAGGTGTGGAAATCTTCATTCCCATACTTGTCGGTCTTGAATGCAATGGATGGATCAGAGTAGATGTGCCCGTACCTGGTTTCTGCTTCCACTTTTCCGACGGTTGTCACCAGAGCATCCACTCCGCCGTAGGTGGCATCCACCACGAGTGGCCCGGTGAAATCCTTTACTTCCACCATCCCATAAGTTGAGTGCACTTTGGTATCGGCGCCGGCAGGGACCTTTACCTCAATGGTGATGTCAAGGTCAACACCTTCGGTCATGTTGTAGTCGGAAAGGCTGTGCTCGTCCTTGTATTTCTTCCACGCTGCCCGACTGGAGAAAGTCATCTTCTGACCTCCGACATTTACGGTAAGACGGTGCGGAATGCCTTCCAGGCTGAGCTTGTTGCTGATCTCAATCACGTTTCCCGTTCCGGAAGCGTTCAACTGAAAGGCATCGTCGTTTTCTCCACCGTTAATACTCACACTCGCTTTGACATACACTTCGTTCTTTTCCCATGTGCTCACCGTAATAAGTTCCGGATAGTCGAAGGAGACATTTACTTTTTGACCCCTGGTGTAAGGCACCGACTTTTCGTGTATGGTCTGTGCGGCCAGCCCCACCGGCAGCAACAGAAGCAACAGGAGGATTCTCATTTTTTGCGCAGATAGATTTTACCGTAGTTACAGCTCAAGTCCATGGAAAGCCCGCCGCCATTCAGTTTACCGCTGACACGGTCGCTGTCGGCCGACTTCTCCATTTCGATTTTCAACTCCGGTGCCACAAAGATTTCTCCGTAAGAGGTACTCACACGAAGGTTGGCTTTTGTCGCTGCCGGAATGGTGACGTCCACATAACCATAGATAGACACAATGGAAATGGGACCTTTCACTGTCTGATCAAATGTGGCTTCCACATGTCCATAGATGGTCTTTATGGTGGCCGGCCCGGTGATGTTTTCCAACTCAACACTGTTGTATTGTGCAGACACTTCTATTTCGTTTTCCATATTGCGGAAGTGCGCCTTGCCTCCGTATTGGGATTCATGAGAATAGGAAACGATCACGCCTTTGGGCACCTGGATCCTGATGTCCGGCGACTCCATCTTTTTGAGCTGACGCACGGTGATGACACCACCGTTATCATCGACATTAATACCCAGGCCCGTGTTGTCTTCCAGCCCAAGACTGTTGATCTCTCGCAAGCCCTGAGCCCGTTCATCCTTTCTTTTCTGCCCGTCACGTGCGCTGAAAATGATTTCATTGCCGTTGTAACCCTCCACGGTAACGCGGCCCGTTTGAACCTCCAGGCGGCCTGAATTCTTGCTGATCTTGAATTCCTGGGCGATCAGCGGATTTCCTACCGACGCCATAAGGATGATCAATAAAATGATGGTCTTCATAATGCTTTTGTATTTCAATGATTGAAATGATTTCATGATAGTTTCAGTATGCCTGAGTAGGCGGCGTCTTTCACCGCTTTCATTTGTTCGCTGTCATTCACAATGTTTTCAAGTTCCTTGACCACAGTTTTCTCCTTCATTTTTACCATCCATTCAATCAACGCGATCTTGACGATGGGATCTTCTTGTCGTGGCAAGGCGGCGATAAGTGCTTTCCTGACTTCAGGTTCCTGGCTGAACCTCCCCAGCGCATCAAGCGCGGCCATCCTGACGTTGGTGTTGGGATCCTCATTAAGCGATTTCACCAGCGCCTGTATGACATCCTGATCTGCCGTCTGCATCTGGTAAGACGTGTTGACTGCCAGGATGCGTTGACTGGCCGATTGCTGGTTCTGAAGCATGATCAGCATCAGCTCCTTTGTCTTTTGCACTTCTCCGCGCAAAGCCGTCAATTCCTTCTCTCTTGAATAGTCGCGGTAAATCCAGTAGCCGATGCCTGTGGCGGCCACCAGCAACGCAATCGAGGCGGCTGCACGCCACACGATGGGAGTGAAGAATACCGTACGCTTTTCCTTCATCGCGTGCATCTCCTCTGTAAGCAGTCGCTCAAATCGCTGCTTCATTCGCTGATCGGGTTCCAGTTCCGGGGATGCGTCCATCACCTGCATGACCTCTTTCAGCTGACGGTGCAGTTCATGCGCCGTAGCATCCACCGCAAGCAGATTTTGAACTTCAACGGTTTCTTCTGCCGAAAGCTTGCAGTCGATATAGTCAATCAGTTTGGTCTCGAGTTCTTCCCTGTTCATGGATCAGATCTTTTCAAGTTGAAAGTAATGTTCCCTCAGTTTGGCGATGGCGCGATGCACTTTGACTTTGATGTTGGCTACCGTAGTATCCATCAGCAAGGCTACGTCTTCGTACTTCATGTGTTCGAAACGAGTAAGCGCCAGCAATTCTCGTTGCTCATCCGAGAGCAGCGCCATCGAACGCCGGAGCAGTGCCTCCTTTTCCTCCAGTTGTTTCGATTCTTCTTGGTCCATAATATGGTCTCCCAGATGTTCTACACTAATGAATCCGGACCGCTTGTTCTTTTGCGACTGGTAGTGATCAGAGAACACGTTCCTCGCCACCTGGAAAATCCACGACTGGAATTTCAGTCCTTCGCGGTAGCTGTTGCGGTATCGTATCAACCGCAGAAACACATTCTGTGTCAGGTCTTCGGCAGTTGAACGATCCAGAGTCAGGCGCGCGAGAAAGTTGAAAAGCCTTTTGTGATAGCGGTCAAAAAGCAGGGATGCCTGCTGAAGGTCGCCGTTCTTCACGGCCTCCATGAGCTGCTCATCAGTCATCAGGTCCCTGTTTTTGGTCAAATTCGTGTTGGTTACCGGGAGGCCGTCAAAAGGTTACAGTTATAATTTAAGAGAAAAGAGAAGTAAGATCCTGTGGATACAGGATGAGGACCGGCAAAATGCGCTTTAAGGCGCCCGGGCTTAGAAGGAAAGGCTTAGTTGTGGAGAAATTCCTCCGGGTGATTGCGGATGTATCGAACCTTGATGGCATCCAGGGATTCTATCTTCTTCAGGTCTGAAATCGATTCGTCAAGTTCCGTAAATGGATAATCCTGGTCTTTCAGCTGGCCCGATTGAATGGATTCATACAGTGCAAACGCCTGCTCCGTGATTTCAGCGAAGTGCGGAGCATCAACGGTCTGAAGGGATTCTTTGAGACGGGAGGTAATGGTCTTTGCGGTATGTTTGAAGAAATAGTCAAAACCGCCTTTGGTCATCTTGGCTTCCCAGATCCAGGTCACATAAATAGCCCGCTGCCCCGAGTCAAGTTTGGCAATCTTCTCTGCTGTTACTCCGGCGCCGTCGTCCTGCAGGTCAATAATGATATTATCTACCACAGCCTGTTCTACATCTTCATCCTTCATGCCGGTAATAATCTCTGGGGTTAACTGGCGGGAGGTAACATGACCGCTGAATCCCTCGAGGGCGCTTGCGCCCATCTTCGGTCCCTTGTTGCAGGCAATCGAAATTATCGCCCAACTGAACAGAATTACCCTTACAGCATGTTTCATAACACTACGAGTTGATGTGTATGTAATGTGGGGTGCTGTGA